>NZ_JBPPZG010000062.1:0-18220 GCF_051918545.1 Pseudogracilibacillus amylolyticus (SeqCode)
AAATGATGCCACTGCATTTTTGGAACTACATATTGAACAAGGCCCTGTTCTAGATCATCATTCTATTTCTATAGGTGTCGTTGAATGTGTCGTTGGCATGGTTTGTTATGAAGTAGAAATAAACGGCGAGTCTAATCATGCCGGAACGACTCCAATGAATATGAGAAGAGACGCACTTTTCGTAGCAAATGACCTAATCTCTTCAGCAAGAGAGCAATTTGGTAGGTTAGACGATCAATTAGTATTCACGATGGGGCGAATGGATGTATCACCAAATATTCATACCGTCATACCAAATAAAGTAGTATTTACAATTGAAGCAAGACATAAGGATCCCGGGGTAATGAAACAGGTTGAAGCAATTATTGAAAATTTGGCTAAGTCTCCTTCACGGGATATAGCAACTATCGAAATCAAAAAGTTATGGGATAGAGATACAGTATGGTTTGCTCCCTATCTCCGTGATACAGTAGAGCAAGCAGCCAATGCACTGAATTATTCGAATAAAAGAGTAGTTAGTGGAGCCGGTCATGATGCGCAGTTTATTGCTAGTTACATCCCTTCAACAATGATTTTCGTTCCGAGTATAAATGGAAAAAGCCATATGGAAAACGAAATGACCGACATAGATGATTGTGTGAAAGGGATTAATGTCATGCTGAATACTGTATTGAATTTATTGGAGAGTAAATCTTCTTAGAAAAAACACAATTATAATAAAATAGCACCTGTTTTTCTTTGCATATGGTAAAGTTATTTATTATTCATTTAAAAGGGCATCTAAAGCTAGGTGCTCTTTTACATAGGAAAAATTGCCTACTTCAGATGGTTAAAGCCGTTTATTTCAGTTTTGAATTAAACACAAAAATAGGAGTATTGTAAATTATATAGTCAAGACCTTAGTATTAAAATAGACTAACAGATATCTAACTAGCAAAGACATTTTATTCTTTCAGAACTTTACGCTTTCCAAAATGTAAATGATGAAATAGAAAAGTGTAACATTATGTCCAATGTATTAAAAATAGTTCGATTATAAAATTTATTCAAGCAATAAAATGAAAAGAACATTATATTTATAAGAGTTTTTCTCAATTTCATAGTTTCAATTGTAGTTAATAACCAGAAAGGGGTGAAATCATGAATACAAGGGTCGTACTTATAGGTTTAGTTATTTTAGGGCTAGTCATGATGGAAAGTCCGGTAATTTTATGGGCTAATAAAGTTAACCCTATGGTATTAGGTATGCCATTTTTACTTTTTTGGGTATTACTTTGGTGGGCATTTTGCACTGTTGTACTTTTGATAGCCTTCAAGCTGAACTGGGGTAAAAAATAAAAAAGGATGTGACAAAAAATGACCATTGGAGTATTAATTATTATCATTTTTATGGTTGTCCCGTTATTGGTTGGGTTTTATGCCGCTGGAAAAGCAAAAGGTTCAAGTGATGACTATTTTATCCAAGGTAGGGGAATGGGCTCTATTGCGGTATTCTTTACTGTTGCTGCTACATGGTGGAGCGCATTTGCTTTTTTAGGTTCTAATGCCTCATTTTATAGTGAAGGGCCAGTCTATTTAACCGCATTTGCTTGGAATATATTATTTGGTTATTTATATTTTGTGGTAGGTAAAAGAATATGGTATTTGGGAAAAAGTTTAATTATGTTACTCCTTCCGATTTTTTTGGGGATTTTTATAATAGTGAAAAATTAAGAATAATAGTAGGTATAGTTGCCATAGTTTTTATAGTCCCTTACTTGCAAATACAATTAACTGGTGGAGCATATTTAATAGAAGTAACTTCAGGAGGTGTTATCCCTTTTTGGCTTGCTGCGTTAATATTTTATTTAGTAATTATAATTTATGTTTGGGTTGGGGGAATGCGTGCCGTAGCATGGACTGATATTATTTACGGTGTTATTTTGCTTTTTGGGTTACTTTTTTCTGGATTTTATATTGCCAGGTTAGTTGGTGGACCGGTTGAAATGTTTTCTCAGATGAGTAATTTGCATCCTGAACATATGACCCTTCCTGGACCTTTGGGTAATTCAGGGTATGCTACCTGGATATCACTTTGTTTTATCACTGCGATTGGAGCTTTAATGGGGCCTCAATTATGGCTTAGAATGTATTCTGTTAAAAACGGTAAAATTTTCAACTTAATGCCTTTTCTAATATCATTAATAGCCATAGCATATATTGGTTCGGTCTTGGTTAGTTGGACTGGTGTATTAATTAAACCAGGTGTAGAAAATCCTGATCAAATATTACCGATATTAATAATGGAATACGCTCCTTTTGTTATTGGGGCAATTGTTTTAGCGGGTGGGGCTGCAGCTGCAATGTCTACAGCGAATAGTCAAATTCATGCAGTATCGGCAGTAATGACAAAAGACTTTTACCAGCGTTATAAAATCCCGGTGCATCGCAAAGTAAGTTGATTCAAATTGGAAGATACTTTTTACTTGCTTTTTCAATTCTAGCGTATTTTTTAGCGCTTTTCGCACCGGGTTTATTAATTACTGTTGGTTTAATAGCGTTTGGGGGAACAGCTCAGCTGATAGTACCAACTATAGGAGCATTGTTCTGGAAAAGGTCTAACGAAATGGGTGCTATAACAGGACTGATAGCGGGAATACTATTTACTGTTTTATTTACATTTGTACCTTTTTTAGTTAGTCCACTAGGCTTAAATCCTGCCATGTGGGGGTTATTAATTAACGCAGTCCTCTTCATTGTGATTAGTTTGGCTACAAAACCTCGAGATCAAAAAACTGTGGTTCGTTTCGAAAATGCCTTATCCCAATTTAAGTCCAACGAAGATGAGGTTACGGAAGAAAAGATTGAAGACTTGTCCAGGGTTAACTAAATAAAAACACCTACAAATTTACGAAATGAGGGACTAAAGAATGGTTTTTAATCAGCAAGAAAGTGCAGACGTCGTATTTCTTAATGGGGAAGTAATCACAATAGATAATAATCAATCAGTTACCGAAGCAATTGCTATAAAAGACAATAAAATATACCAAGTGGGTTCTTCTAGTCAGATAAAGAAACTTATAGGGGAGCAGACTCAAGTAATTGACGTGAAAGGTAAATCAGTACTTCCTGGCTTTATAGACGCTCATATACATTTAAGTATCTTTGGTACAAATCTTTTAGACATTGATTGTAATCGTTATCAGTCGCTTGACGAGTTATATACGGAGCTAAAGGAAGCGGCTAAGAACACTGTAAATGGAAAGTGGATTAGAGCCTGGGGATTCAATGAGAACAATGTAGCCGAAAAACGCTGCCCTACAAAAGAAGAATTAGACAAAGTTTCTATGGATCACCCTATTATGATTGTACGTGTTTGTAATCACTTATCAATCGTAAATAGTAAAGCACTTGAACTTGCTAATATTAATGAATCTTCAAAAAACCCAAAGGGTGGTATAATTGAAAAAGATAGTGAAGGGTTTTTAACCGGAAAATTGATAGAAAATGCCCATATGCAATTAACTGAAATAGCAAGTCGTACTGATTTAGAATTAAAGGAGGCACTTAAAAAAGCCTCTAAAGAGTTTATTAAACATGGAATTACTAGCATACATGATGCTGGAGGCTATGGGGATGGTGCTAGAATATTAAGAATCATGCAAGAAGGTGTTAATAATGGTGATATTAAAATACGAATATACGCCATGATAGGTTCCTTAACAGATTCAAAGAAATTCATCGATGATATGATAAGCAATAATATAAAAACAGGTTCGGGGGATGAAAAATTCAAAATTGGTCCTGCGAAGCTATTCTCTGATGGAAGTAGTACAGGGCCGACTTTAGCGACACGTGCACCGTATACAAGTGATCCAGAAGATTATGGGATACTCTATTATAGTCAAGATGAGCTAAATGAAATTCTTGTCGATGCTCATAAAAAGGGCTATCAAATTACAGCTCATGCTCAAGGGGATAGGGCAATAGAGATGGTTTTAAATTGTATTGAATCAGCTTTGAATGAACTGCCTAGAAAAGATCATCGTCATAGAATAGAACATGCAGGAATTGCTGCTGTTGATTTACAAAAAAGAATGAAAGAATTGAACGTTGTAATCATTCCTAATCCGGTATTTACCTATGAAAATGGGGATGCCTATATTAATTTTTATGGAGAGAGGGTTGACTGGATGTACCCCGCAAGAGATTATATTGATTCTTCAATCCCGGCAGCCTTCGGTTCAGATGCCCCAGTAGTAAGTCTTAATCCGCTGTTGGGAATACACGCTGCAGTTAACCGCAAATCAAAAACAGGAAGTATTATCGGTGATGGACAACGGATAGAGGTTTTGGAAGCGCTTGAATGTTATACAAAAAATGGTGCTTATGCCAGTTTTGAGGAAGATATTAAAGGTAGTCTAGAAGAAGGGAAATTGGCTGATTTGGTTGTATTAGATAATAGTATATTAAATGTTGAAAAAAAGGAAATAAAAGAATTACAAGTAGAATTAACGATGATAAATGGAGAAATACTTTATCGAAAAGGTAATCATATCCCTGTATCTACAAAGAGTGAAACCGTTAAGAAGTATTAGATGATTATAGGAGTCAGAGTATGAATAAAATTAAATAAAAATGTACAGTTTTGATCAAATAATGCATAATATTTTGGGGTGAATATTATGCATATACAACTAAATATTAATGCAAAAGTAGAAACTTTGGTTAGCCATTATGCAAATAAAGGCAGAGAACATTCTACAAAAGTGATAGAAGAGTTGCATGAGCTCGATTACCGACAGAAGGTGTAGATAAGGATCTCAACTTACTACAAAACTATATGAATGAAATGGCTATTTCTTTTGGGAATAGTAGTACCATTCCAAATTTTACCCCTTTGTCCGCCTTTGAAATGCCGGCGTATAAACAAGTGAAAGAAAAGGTGCTTGGAAAGTCAGATCAATTACACTATGTGGACACTAGTAATGTCAGAACGTTTGAAGATATCAATACGTATAAAGGAATTGGGCTTGGTATTTATGATGTAGTGAAAGATTTAGGAGAAGGAATCTATGAACTTAACAATAAATCACATGTCGTTCTCTATCATGGGCTTTCAGCCGCAAAACAAACCACCAGTTCTCACTGGTGGTTTTGATTCATCAATACGTGCCCGGCAAGCCATTATTTTCTGGTCGATGAAACCCAACTGAAGTAAGTATCAAAACGCTTGGTAACTGACAGCCAACAGGTTGTGGTACCCTTGACGGTTCTCGTGTTTCCTTTATAGGATTCATGATTTAAGAAGATTTATGGAAAAATAAGTATGAGTAAAATGTTTTCACGTTCAACAACCTTTTCTATGCCTAGTGTTGGACGCAACTTTTTAGCATCAACTGATACACATCGAAAGAGTTTAACAAAATTTCTACTTTGCACTTTTTAACATTTTTACTTCTGCCTGTGTTTTGAGTAAACTCTCCGATAGAACTGTAACTTTTGCATCAACTATATCGATTTTTTCATTCAATCTTTTTTCTGTGTCAGTTAATTGCTGTGACACTCCTTTTATTTGTTGAGAATGTTCATCTAATTTTTGCGATTGCTCCTTTAATTGTTGCGACAGTTCCATGACAGCTTGAAAAATTGCTTCATTTGTAGTCTCCTTACTCATTTACTTTCCTCCTCGTATTATATTTAGGGATATAATTATACTTGGTTGACATACGATGAAATGACTAAAAAGCGGTAGAGGTTAATGACAACTAAAAATGCTTAGTAATGTGATTGCTAAGTGAACAGAGGCGATGTGATTGCTGTCTATTTTATCAATGGAGTTTTTAATAATGACATCTATTTACTATTATATCATATAAGTTCGACCTTTTTCATGATAATTCTTAACATGAACCCCACTTTTCATATACGCTCTGTATCGTATCATCGCATTAGTAAGTGTAGAAGTATCTGATGAGGGAGATGATTTTAGTTAGGTTTTTAAATGAGTTTTAAATTGTACTCATTATATGTGAAAAACAAAAAATAATCCTTCATGTACTATAGATCACTAGCGTTGCATAAAAAATTAAAAATAGTTAAGCATTTAATTTTAAAACCCTCAATTTGACTGATGATTTAGATTTTAATTATTCGTTGTATCTTAATAAAAATGTCAACGTGGATATAAAGGTAGTCCTTTATTCACTTTTTGTAAATCATTTTAAAAAAGGATCGTAGGTTAGATCATCCAAATGGTTAACATCTCCTGATTCATATTGTGTTAAAGTTTCTTGATACGTTGATGCTGAAGACTTCGCCGTTCTCTGGACGTTTGATCGGATTTTTTGAATAACTTGGATATAGAGGATGTTAGTTTGTTTGACCAGCAATTGATAATCAAATCCAACATTTTAGTAAGGTAGTTCTTGTTTAAGCAATATGTAATCATAGCGATATAAATATGATTGAATACAGCATTTTGTCTCTTACCGTAAAGCTTCTTCAAAACCAAATGTTGCTTAACCTACCAATTCATATCCCGTATAAAAGTGAGGTGACACAATTGAAAGCTAAAAAAATGTTAAAAGAAATTGAAGCAATGCATTATTGGGATGCTAAAGTATTAACATTTGATTCAAGTTTCTTTTGTGACGAAATAGCACTTGTATTTGAGGATACATACTTTAATGTTAAATTGTCATTTTTGGGATGTTCTAAATTTTCCTCCAATACCAGTGCAGAAGATAGAATAAACCCTTTAAGAGAGTTAGCAAAACCACAAATCCCTTATTTTCTCCAGGATATAGAAGTTGTCGATGTCCAAAGTGAAGGACACAATTTACTGAACTGTAAAATTTTAATACCCCCTTTACGCAGAGATCGTATGTAATTCAATTTCAATTGAGAAGCTAAATTTGTGCTAAAACCTTGGTAGGCTTAGATGTCTTTCGAGGTCTCTTTAGGCCTACCAGTTCCTTTAGGAAAAATTTTATTGGAATTAACGTATATTATTAGATAAAAACAAAAAATCGTAACATCAACAATGCTACGATTTTCAAATAATTGGGTTCAGTTTTATGCTAGGTTTCTCCGTTGCTTTCAATAACACCCTTATACCAAAAAACTTTTCTTATTAATACGAAGATCATGTCCATCCTCTTTAACCAACTTAATAGATCGATGAATGACTATATACAACTTTTAATCCCTCAGTTATTACCTCCTGAATTGCCTTTAAATGAGACTGGACATATTTTATTCGATAATCATCATTTATAGAGCCATCTTTTTCTACCTTATCATATTCTCCAAGACCGTTCTCACTAATTAAAATACGATTAGTAATTCTTCTAAGACCAAGACGCAAATCATGAGGATCAATATTCCAATCCTAATTCGTTCGATCCAGATCTTGATTTGTAACCGTCTTGTACAACCACGGAATACCTTAATTTACATGAGAGCGGAAAAAAATGAATATGATCAATGATAGATGAACTACCTGATTTTTTACACTTATTGGGCTTTACCCAATTCCTTATACAAATTTATTAGCTCACAGTCTCAAAATGAAACAATGTTTTTTTAGAATATTTCTTATCTGCCTCTAATAAAACAGAAGGAAAACCTTCATGATGGAGGGAGGCAGGTGATGCTTGGGTTTCAAAACATACACCTAAATATTTTTTTGACTCGCCTTCCAATAACTTTAATCCTTCCGGTAAATTATTAGAAGTATACATTACCATCCCAGGTTGATCTGTTTCTATTTTTAAAAGTCGGCCACTGGATTTCTCAACTACAGAAACTTTTTTTTCCTTTTTTGGATTAAATATAAAATAATGATCATACCCGTGGCCAACTATAGTATTTTGCCAGTTTCCTTGCTCGATGCCCATAGCCAATTTGCAACCTTTACGAAAATCAAAAGGGGTACCGGCTACATCTAATTTATTGCCAGTTGGGATTAACTCATTATCCAATTCCGCAAAATGCTTGCTATCCATTGTGACTTCATGTTGATGGGTGGATTGTTTTAAATTACCGCTTAAATTAAAATAGGTATGATTTGTTAAGGTAAGAACCGTAGTTTGATCACTATATGCTTCATACTCTATCAAAAAGTCGTTATCCGCCTTTAATGTATAAGTCACAGATACTTTTATATTGCCCGGATAGCCTGCCTCATCATGTGGACTCATACAACTTAATGTTAATCCCACCTCTGTCTCCGTTTGAAAAGATTTCGTTTCCCACAACTTGTTATGAAAGCCTTTTGTTCCACCATGTAAATGATGCTTCCCTTCGTTTGTTTCAAGATAATACTTCTTTCCTTCCAGTTCAAAACTAGCGCCCTTCACTCGACCTGCTACTCGACCAATGATCGCACCAAAGAAATTAGAATCGTTTTCATAATCACGAAAATCTTCATAACCTAATACGACATTTTCAATTTTTCCATGTTTATCAGGTACCATGATTCTAGTAATAACTCCACCATAATTTAATACAGTTACAGACATTCCATTATTGTTATAGAGGCTGTACTCTTTCCAACCATTTAAAAGTCTTTTTGATTCTACTTTCATAACAACCTCCAAAATTATCCTACCATCATCGCATTTTTTATCTTATTAAACATTCAAATAAAAAGGTCACCCGGAGTATTGTATAAATACTCTCCAGATGACCTTTATTCGGTTATTTAGTCACGAAAAGGTAGTAGTTGATTGTTTATACTTTTGGTATTTTCATAGATATCTTGATAAATGGGAAATAACTGTTTGTATTCCTCTACATTTTCTTTGTTGGGAATAAATTCCCTTTCAACAGTTAAAAATTCATCTGCACATGCTTGCAAAGAGTCAAACCAACCGCATCCATAAGCTGCTAGCATCGCTGCTCCCATTCCAGGTCCTTGTTCACTTGAAAGTCTAATAATCTTGGCATTAAAAATATCTGCTTGCATTTGAAGCCATTCTTCGTTTTTAGCACCGCCACCGATGGAAATAATGGTATCAATTGTCTTATCATTTTCTCGGAAAATTTGAATTGATTCATTTAAAGAAAATGTAATTCCTTCAAGCACCGCTCGTACAAAATGTTTACGTTCATGGGAACTATCCATTCCAATGAAACTTCCTCTTATCGAAGAATCCGCATGCGGAGTTCTCTCCCCTACTAAATAAGGGGTAAAAAGAAGCCCATTTGAACCTGCTGGAACAGATTTGATATCTGACAATAAATCATCGAAAGATTCATCTAGTGCAAATGTTTCCTTAAACCATGTTAAACTATATCCTGCTGCTAAGGTTACCCCCATTGTATAAAAGACATCAGGTGCACCATGGTTAAAGTAATGGACTTTTCCTTTAAAATCTTTATCCTCATTGCTTTCGTAGGATAAAACAACACCAGAGGTTCCAATGCTACAAAGCGTTTTCCCATCTTCTAAAATACCTGAACCTATAGCTCCGCAAGCATTATCTGCCCCGCCTGCAAAAATACGAGTTGATTTAGCAAGCCCTGTATGCACAGCATATTTTTCATCAATTTGACCAATCTCATCATGAGAAGCTACTAATGGAGGACAGATAGCTATATCAAGATCTAGCAAATCACATATTTCCTTACTCCATTTTTTATTTGGCACATCCAGTAAGAGTGTACCGGCAGCATCTGAATATTCCATTTGAAGTTTACCTGTCAATTTATATCTTACATAATCTTTTGGTAAAAGAAATTTGTTAACTTTAGAAAATAACTCGGGTTCATGTTTTTTCACCCATAATATTTTCGGTAGAGTAAAACCCTCTAATGCTGGATTTTTCGTAATCTCTAGTAAACGGTCTTTTCCAACTGTTTTATAAATATCCTCACATTCTTCCGTAGTACGAGTATCGTTCCAAAGGATAGCATGGCGTAAAACGTCATTGTTTTCATCAAGAAGAACGAGACCATGCATTTGACCCGAAAAGCTAATTCCTTCAATAGCTTCTGGATCACCGTCAAAGTCCCTCATAAGATCAGACAATCCCGAAACTGTCTGATCGACCCAATCTTTTGGATCTTGCTCACTGTAACCTGCCTTATCTTGAATTAATGGGAGAGGTTTAGAAACTTCCTGGACGACATCTCCGCCTCGATTAACAAGCAGGATTTTCACTGCACTTGTTCCTATGTCAATCCCCATAACATACTTCATAGCAACACCCCATTTTTTAATTTGTTAAGCGCTTATTCCCCAGCATAAGTTGTTAACAAATACTGATTAATGGTTGCTTTTATCTCTTCTAAACGACCTGATTTATTTTTAATTTCGGATAAGTTAAGAGCATGTTTTTCAAGTTTATGAAAGTCTGTTTTTCCTTCCACAATATCCTTTCCAATTCCTTCTGTAAAGCTGCTATAACGGTCTTCTATCATATGTTCAAGGACTTTATCATCCAGTAATTTTTGAGCTACTTTTAATCCAACGGCAAAGCTATCCATTCCAACGATATGTGCCCGAAATAAGTCTTCTGGCTCAAAAGACCCACGACGCACCTTTGCATCAAAGTTCAAACCACCACGACCTAATCCGCCATTTTTAAGAATTTCGTACATAGCCAATGTCGTAGAATATAAATCAGATGGAAATTCATCGGTATCCCATCCCAACAATGGATGACCTTGATTCGCGTCCACAGAACCTAATACATTATTAATTCTCGCATAATGTAATTCATGTTCAAAGGTATGTCCTGCTAAAGTGGCGTGGTTAGCTTCAATATTAAACTTGAAGTGTTCTTCTAAATTATAACGTTGCAAGAAAGCATAACCACTGGCTACATCAAAGTCATATTGATGGGTTGTAGGCTCTTTTGGCTTCGGTTCAATTAAGAACTGTGCGTCAAACCCAATTTCATTAGCATAATCTATCGCCATGTGGAAAAAACGTCCCAAGTTATCTAGTTCCAGTTTCATATCTGTATTAAGGAGTGTTTCATACCCTTCCCGTCCACCCCAAAATACATAGTTTTCAGCATCCAATTCTTTTCCAATTTCTAAGCCTTTTTTCACTTTTGCCGCTGCATAAGCAAATACATCGGCATTATTACTGGAGGCTGCACCATGCACGAAACGTGGATGAGTAAAGTTATTCACTGTATTCCAAAGCAGTTTGGTTTTACTATCTTTCATATAATCTTTAATCATAGCCACAATCGTATCTAAATTTTTATTCGATTCTCTTAAACTACTTCCTTCAGGTGCAATATCAACATCATGGAAGCAGAAATACGGTACATTTAGCTTTTCGAAGAATTCAAAAGCAGCTTCTACTCTAGCTTTAGCCAAATCCATCCCTTTGTATTTATCCCATGGACGAATAGCAGTTCCTGTACCAAATGGATCGGATAAGTCTTCCGTAAAGGTGTGCCAATAAGCTACACCAAAACGTAAAATTTCTTCCATTGTTTTGCCACCGACTTTTTCCTGGGGATTGTAGAATTTAAATGCGTATGGATTGGTTGATTTTGGTCCTTCATAATTGATTTGGTTAATGTTTTTGAAATATGTCATTCGTTATACCTCCTGCATTGTATTAAAAATCTATCAATAGATTATATTAAGCTACTGAAGTTTTTTTCTTACTTGCGATATCAAGCCATACAGCAAGAATTAAAATGAGTCCTTTTACTATATGTTGCCAAAAGGTATCAATATTCATCATACTCATTCCATTGTCAATACTTGCCATAATTAATGCGCCAATAATAGAACCTACGATATTTCCTCTTCCACCTGCTAAACTAGTTCCACCAATTACACAGGCGGCGATAGCATCTAGTTCGTACATATCTCCTGCACTTGTTGTTGCAGAGTTTAATCTACTTGTCAGAATAACACCGGCAAGTCCTGCAAGAGCTCCCATAATCACAAATACGGATAGTGTTTTTCGCTTAATATTTATTCCTGATAATGCGGCAGCCTCCGCATTTCCTCCAATGGCGTATATACTTCTTCCAAATGAGGTCTTGGTAGAAATAAATATAAATATTCCTGCCAAAGTAATCACAATCAATAATGGAACAGGAATACCGTAATAACGGTTAAGCATATAGGTTATGACAAGTATACCAGTTGTATAGATTACTAATTTCCCATAATCAACGATGGGTGAAGCTAGCTTTAGACCCATTTGACGTCTTTTATTTCTGTTTCTCCACGTGAAAAAGAATAATAGCGCAATTCCAACAAACGCTAAAGCATAACCGAAAGCATATGGTAAATAACTGTTAGCAATCATTTTAAAGCTTTCATCTAATGGTGAAATAGTTTGTCCTTTACTAATCCCAATTAAAATTCCTCTAAATATCAACATTCCACCTAATGTTACAATAAAAGCTGGGACGGCCCTATAAGCTACCCACCATCCTTGCCAAAGACCGAGTAATGCTCCTACAAGAACAGCGACTAAAACTACTATACCAGTATTCAAATCAAACCAGACATGCAAAATAGCTGCTATTCCACCTGTTAACCCAGCTAGGGATCCAACAGAAAGGTCAATATGTGCAGCAACGATGACAAAGGTCATTCCAATGGCCAAGACTGAAATAACAGTCATTTGTGTAAATAAATTTGATAAGTTACGAGAAGATAAAAACTCACCTTGTGTTAATACCCCAAATAGGACGGCAATTAAGACTAAGGCAAGTATTAATGCATAAGATTGGAGATTAAATTTAAAAGTAAATCTTGATTTTTTTATCTCTTTTTCAGCAGGTTCTTTACTCATGTGATTACCCCCTCATCGTAGCCAATTTAAGTATTTTTTCTTGTGTAGCTTCTTCCCTTGACAACTCCCCTGTAATTGTACCGTCGGACATAACGATTATCCTATCAGACATACCAAGTACCTCAGGTAACTCAGATGAAATCATGATAATTCCCACTCCTTGCTGTGCAAGCTCTATTATTATTTTGTAAATTTCACTTTTTGCGCCAACATCTATTCCTCGAGTAGGCTCATCTAAAATTAAAACTTTTGGATTGGTTAAAAGCCATTTGCTCAATACAACCTTTTGTTGGTTACCACCACTTAATTGCATGACATTTGCCTCTAGGCTGTGCGCTTTTAAATTGACTTTACGTGCCAATTCTTCAACTTTCTCCAATTCAATAAAAGGATCTAATAAATGATTTCTTTTTATCTTGTTAAGAGAAGCAAGTGTTGTATTCTTGATTATTTCCATATCTGGTATTAATCCATATCTTTTTCTATCCTCAGAAACATAAGCTAAACCATGATGAATTGCCTCAGCAGTATCATTAATTCTTACAGTCTTTCCGTCTACAACGATTTCACCACTTTTTTGACCTGGATACCCTCCAAAAAGACTGATAAATAATTCGGTTCTTCCTGCCCCCATTAATCCGGAAAAACCTAAGATTTCTCCTTTTCTCAGGTTAAAAGACACATCTTTTACAAGCTTTTCATTTGTTACATTATGAGAAAAAGAATAATTATTTATGGTTAAAATATCGTCTCCTACTTCTCGCTTTTCATAAGGAAAAAGTTCTGTTAACTCTCGTCCAACCATTTTTGATATAATAATGTCTTCAGATAGTTGATTGATAGGATCCGTACTAATCGTTTGTCCATCTCTCAAAACGGTTACTGCATCTGATATTTCCATTACTTCATCGAGTTTGTGGGATATATATATGCAAGTAACTCCTTTTGCTTTTAACTCTCTTAAAATTTGCAGCAATATAGCTGCATCACTCTCAGTTAAGGCTGAAGTAGGTTCATCCAATATTAAAATTTCTGCATTTCTGGTAAGTGCCTTAACAATTTCTACGAGTTGTTGCTTTCCGACAGTTAATTCGCCAAGCTTTGTTTGAGGGTCAACTTCAAGACCTATTTCTGCAAGCCATTTCTGAGCCTCCGCATACAGATGATTCCAATTTATAGTCGTTTTTCTCATTAAGTCACTACTGAGAAAAATATTTTCAGCTATCGTCATTTCCGGTACTAAAGCTAATTCTTGATAAATAATGGCAATTCCTGTATCCTGTGATTCTTTTATATCACTAAATTGAACTTCTTTATCATTAACAATTATTTTTCCATCATACGTTCCATACGGATAAACTCCACTTAAAATTTTCATAAGTGTAGATTTTCCAGCACCATTTTCCCCACATAGCGCATGTATTTCGCCTTTTTTAACGGAAAGGTTAACGTCATCTAATGCCTTTACTCCCGGGAATTCCTTAGTAATAGCTTCCATTTGCAATGCATAATTACTCATCTACTGTCTACCCCCCTATATGAAAATATGAATAGGGGAGTAAGCTCCCCCATTTTGAAAACTAGTCATAATTAGGTTAATTTTACAATCTTCTCGCATTGTTGCTCTGTAAAAATCTATTGAGGATTATCAGGACGTTCATCTTCTGGAACATTTTCATACACTTCATCAAATGAATGAAAACCGTCGGCAATAACAGTGTCTACTAAATTGTCTTTCGTTACTTGTATAGGCTCAAGTTGAACATATGGAACATCTACCGCACCATTATTCATTGTCTCTTCTGCATCAACCGTATCTTCTTTCACAAGTTCAACTGCTACTTCAGCACTCTTTGTAGCAATCTTTTCAATTGGCTTATAAACTGTCATAGATTGTGTCCCTTCAGCAATTCGCTTTACAGCGGACAGATCAGCGTCTTGACCAGATACAGCTACCTCTCCATCAAGATTCTGTGAAGCAAGAGCCTGCACAGCTCCACTTGCAGTACTATCGTTCGATGCTACGATTGCATCAATATCATTATTATTAGCTGTTAATGCATTTTCTACAATATTTAATGCTTCTTCAGATGACCATTTGTCAGCCCATTGATCTCCTACAATCTCAATATCACCATTTTCAATTAGTGGATCTAATATATTCATTTGTCCATCTCTAACAATATGAGCGTTATTATCTACTTTTGATCCACCTAATAAAAAGTACTTCCCTTCAGGTATCTCTTCAACTAAATATTCGGCCTGCATCTCACCAACGCGTTCATTATCAAAAGAAACAAAAGCGTCAACTTCAGCATTGTTGATCATTCTGTCATAAGCAATTACTTTAACCCCTTCGTTTTTAGCTTGATCCACAACTGGAGCTAATGAATCTGAATTTACTGCAATAATTACTATTGCATCTACGCCTTGAGATAGCATATTTTGTATTTGTGATAGCTGTTTTTCTTCATCCCCATCTGCAGATTGAACTATAACCTCTGCACCTAGTTCTTCAGCTCTTTCGGTAAATATATCTCTATCATGCTGCCATCTTTCTAATTTTAAATCTACAACTGAAAGACCAATTTTTATTTCACTATCCTCTGATGAACCTTCTGTATTATTCTCCGCATTACCACCTTTTGATGCATCTTGACCACAAGCAGCCATTACAAGAGATAAACACAATAGCATTACAATTAAAATTTTGGATTTAAATAAACTTTTCATTGAAACTCTCCTTTCGTTAGATAAGTGGATATGTGCACGCTTACATTATAACAACGTAAACTTAGTTTGTCTAGTGGATAAACTAAGTTAAATATATTATAATTTAGTTAATAACACTAGCATGCTACACTATCTTTATACTTTGTTAGAAATTTAAGGAGTAAATATAATGAAAAAGACATGGAACCAATACGTAGTTAAACGAGAAAATAAATCATTAATTTTAGAAACAATTAAGAATCAATTCCCCATTTCAAGAGCAGATATAGCCGATCTAACCGGTTTAAATAAAGGAACTGTTTCTTCTTTGGTAAACGATTTACTTAAAGAAAAGTTAATTTATGAATCAGGACCTGGAAAATCCAGTGGTGGGAGAAGGCCAGTAATGTTGCTGTTTAATAAGTTAGCTGGGTATTCAATCGGGATTGATCTAGGTGTTAATTACCTACTTGGAATATTAACAGATCTTGAAGGTAACATTTGTTATGAAAAACGTGCGAAGTTTAAAAATTTAAATTTTGAAGGGCTCACCACTAAATTATTTGAAATTATAGACTTATTGATGAGCTCTGCACCTCCAAGCCCTTATGGTGTTATCGGAATAGGTGTTGGGGTTCCCGGTACTGTCAATAAAGATGGGAAAATTTTGTTAGCACCTAATCTTGGTTGGAAAAAAGTTCATTTAAAAAAGATATTGCAAGAGAAATACAATTTACCCATTATTATTGAGAATGAGGCCAATTCAGGTGCATACGGAGAAAAGAAATTCGGTATTGGAAAAAGCTTTAGCAACATCATTTATATTAGTGTTGGAATTGGTATAGGTGTTGGTCTTATTCTGAATGGTAAACTATATAGAGGACATAATGGCTTTTCGGGAGAAATGGGGCACATGACTATAAATATCAACGGAGATAAATGTAGTTGTGGGAATATTGGATGCTGGGAATTATATGCATCTGAACAAGCATTAATCAAAAATGCGAAGCTTCAAGGAATCAAGCCTTTAACGAATACAGAATTATCATTGGAAAGCTTGATAGAGCTAGCAACAAAAGATGATCAAAAAACAATAGAGTTATTTAAGCAAATTGGTGATTATATAGCCATAGGCATTAATAATGTGATCAACACTTTTAATCCCGAACAAATTATTATTGGCAACCGAATGGTTTCAGCACAGCAATGGCTGAGTGAAACATTAAAAAATAGAATAGTAAATCAAGCAATGGATTTCCACCAAAAAGATTTAAAAATCAATTTTTCCGAATTAACAACCCATTCTTCAGCATTAGGCGTAGTTGCTTTTTCTGTAGAGAACTTTTTAAAAGATAGAGCACGTATTAACTTTTTGCAAAATCGTTAAAAGTATTTGCAAAAAGTTTAGTATAATCATAGGGTACAAGACTCTTGCAAAAATATATTGTCACATTTTTGGCAAGAGTCAATGAATGAGCTAATTTGATTATCCCTAATTAAGTCACACTTCACCACCCTTGATTTTGTTTGTGCCTGTGGTGGTGTGTTTTATGGTAGATGGAGAAAAAACAGCCATTAGCCCCTTTTAGCGATTACTAGGTAGTGCACGGTGGTGAAGAAAAAGCTAACAACTCTTGTATTGATAAACCTAAACACATTTGATTCTAGGTGTATTGAGTCATTATTTACATCACAAATTGCGGCTAATCGATGTGCTGACAATGGTTTTCCTAAAACTAAAATTAAGTTCCGGAACTCCGTGAAAATATATTTTAAGTAATTGAATGAATTTCATAATTTCTAGCCCTTGCTTGACAAGGGATTTGAAACGTAAAAAAAGAAGTACCTCCCCAAATCTTTAAGCCAGTGCTCCTAAAAACAAAAGAAAAGAGGATGTACATGGGCTATGACTCTTTAATAGGAACATTAATAAATTATAAAGATAGTGACATGATACTAGTATGGGAAAATGGATTAAGGATTATTGGTGAACTAGATACAGTTTTCGAAACAGACAATGGATTAGAAGAGGATGATATAAATTATACAGAATATGATGCAGCCGTATTCAAGGTAAATAAAATTTTATCTCATCCCACTGGTAAAGAAAGTAGTTTATCCTGAATTATTCATAGTTCCGAACTAGAGCTAATTAATATCAATTATCTGTATCTTTGTTTTCAAAGCATGTAAAAGTTGTACATTTCGATAAATAAAAGTTAATTACACTGCCGTGGGATAATAAACACCTGATTTTGGGCATACTTTCCCCTTGGATTTGAGTTCCTTTTAAAAATGAATAAATACTAAGGTTACTCAAGTTTAAATTTTTGAACTCGCTGCATTACTTCCCAAAAGAATTTTTGGAATACAAAGCTCGACGACAATTTAAAGAAGAAGGATCTTCCTGATTTCACTAATTTACTTGCAACCTTAATAACTCTTGTCCGAATGGTCTCAATTTGCATACTTTGTTTTCCATCAGGAAAACAGAGGGTTCGTAACCAATTTGTTAGGTTATAAGCCAATAGACTTAACGTCATCTTTACTTCATTCATTTGAAAAGAATGACTGCTCATTTTATCAAGATAAAAGCCATTTTTTGCTTCCTTGATATAGTTTTCCATCGTGCCTCTTTTTTGATAAGAACGAACAATAGCCTCGGGATGAAACGCATCTACTAAGTTCGTTACAAAAAATGAATGAGTAAAAAACAATTCACCCGCAGGGCGAACGGATTGCACG
>NZ_JBPPZG010000063.1:0-5745 GCF_051918545.1 Pseudogracilibacillus amylolyticus (SeqCode)
GATAAATTGGAAAAAGAATTTACAGAACTATTAGCCAGAAAAAAAGAATTAGAAAAATAAAAAAGTGAGCTGAATTTGTCAAGCATAATAAATTATTGACAAATTCAGCTCCAGTATTATAGTTTATTGCTAATTCCCCAACTGTTTTCAATGCTACATTCTGTTATATTAGTTTTTTTATGCAGAAAGTTATATACATTTTAATCCGCTTTCCTATAGAAAGGCTATCTAAACCAAGTAACATCACATCTAATATTATAATCTCCACTTCCGATACATAATTTTCAACATTTTCTCCAGAAATGAGCCATGTTGTATCATCTCCTCTTTATTTTAATTCATTGGTTAACCAATTCCCTACCTCATTATCGCCTTCTATATACAGGCCATATTTTATTTCCTCCCACTTACTTCAATTGCCATTCAAACCACCTGCCATGTCCATCTGTTTTGCCGATCGTTTTATTTGTTTCCTTCCCATCAATAAAATAGTCAAGATGCAGTTCACCATCATATATATTATTATAAAGATGAAAAATATCCCTCGTATGACCAATTTTAGTTATTGTATCCATTAACTGTTTCTTTGCCTCTTGTGGTAGTTGATTTGCCACATGCGTGTGAAAAATACAAATAACAGAATCATCTTGAATGTTATTTACTATCTCCGGAAGTAACGAAATTCCATCCCCTTCAATCAATTCAAGAGCATTATCTGTTATGTAACGTGCTGCATCAATGAACAATTGTCTTCTTTGTTTATGCTCAGGCCAAATCAAAGCTTTTAGCCAAAGATAATCATCTTCATTAGTCACATCAATTACATGTAAATCAATTCCAATTCTAGTGGAGACAGGAGGTGCAGTTTTTAATAACAACGGTAGTTCCTCTGCTTTTATCTCAGAAGTAATATGTACAGCGGAATCGGGATCGCCATAAATTTCCTTTGTCGTTTTATACGAGTAGCTATACTTATCCCAAAACAATTGTAATCCAGCACTCGTTCCAATTTCAATTAGAGATAGCGGCTTTTTTACTTGTTCATACATATAGCAAAATGCTGGATAAAGATACGCCGAGCGCCTAACTTCATTTGTTTGAACTAATTTTGTTTGAAGAATATTTATTATTTGTTCATCATTTTTTAAACAAAAATCTTTAAATGGGAAAAAAGCGTTTTCCACATTTTTTGGCTGATGTACAATACTAGGATAAAAATCTTTTAGGTCGTGCTCTTTTCCCTGGAGTAAAAGAAAGTGTACGGCTCCAAATAATAAATTAGGTACAGGTTGCCCTTTTTGTGCATGGGAACTTAATTGAAGAATCTCCCTATCCTCCGCTATCTTTAACGATAAAAACTCATACAACTCACTTGAATCTTTACACTCGTCTATTGCAAACCGATAAAAACGCTTCGAAAGTTGCTTAATCAAATTTACTCCTCCCCAATGGACATCGTTTTAATCAGTATACCAACAGTTATACTATAAATCACATGTCCTAGTTACCAAATATATAAATGCTGATATATCCATAAGTTTAGGGGTTTTATCTGTCTGAAAAACCTGTTAAAAGAAAATCTAGCACTTCCGATCTATACATATGCTGTTATCGAATCATGTACCTTTTAACAGAAAAATAATCCAATAACGCTGGCAATACAAGTTGTATAATGAAAAATAACTCCAGTTATCAAATAAGGTAAATGTTTTAATATGCTATTCCTGTAATTATTAAAATAAAAGAGGCTTATTGTTAATTTCGTTGTCATTAAGCAATCCCAAATTTAACCAGGAGATTCCGAATTTAATCAGCTAATCTTATAATTAACCACGCAAATTGCTAATTAACCATGAACAATGCTGTTATCCAGCCGATTCAGAATTTAACCAGCTAATTCGTGAAATAACCAGACAACTTGCAATTTAACCAGCTGAAGTTACCTTCTTAAACTAAATCAAAAGCTCTACAAAAGCCGTGATTCATATATAGACTTATTAGGACAAAATTGCCCCTGAAAGGCTTTACATATCCCAATTGTTACAAAATAAAAAACAGCAATTTTGAACCCTTTGTGAACTTCTTCACAATATGGGTTAATCAGATAAAATTTGGTATATACTATAGTTGAATCAAAAATAAATCTTCTAAGGAAGGTGCTAAGGAAATGAAAGGGACGGCTTTATTAATTAACAAGGATAACACTGTCACAGTATTAGAAAACGTTGAACATAAAGTTTACGAAGAGTTAAGCAATCAGGAAGACTCTAAAGATGTACATTGTACAATCGGCGAAAAGGAAGTTACGTTTAATCCAATTAGTGCAGTAGTTTGGTGCGAAGACGCTATTGACTGGGACTACGGATATTAATATATAAATAACAAATTATTATATACAGATAAAGCATGTAGAAAAAGATTATCCCCCTCTTTTTCTACATGCTTTTTTTTTCTACTATTGTGAAAATACGGTATTTAAATTAATTTTCAAGTCATCAAAAATGGTGACTGGCGCATGATCGTCCTCTGAATATAGATTAGGACGACCATATCTTTGATTGGCTTGCAAAGTAAAAACAGTTAATATTTTCTCTTCTGGCTCGATAATCCAGTATTCTTGAATACCCGCTTCTTCATATAAATTGAATTTTTCAATCTTATCTCTTCTTGCAGTCGAAGGTGAAATAATTTCAACCACCATATCTGGACTTCCCTTACAACCACGATCATCTAGTTTTTCTTCATCACAAACAATGGTGATATCAGGTTCAACAACATTTTTTATATCCCCTTCCTCTTCCATATCTAAAATAACGGCAAAAGGGACAGGATATACCTTACAATTTTTATCGATCAAATAATTGGCTATTTGCCTATGCATTTCAGATAAGATTTCTTGATGAATTCTAGATGGTGCAGCCTGCAAATATGGTGTTCCATTTATAATTTCAACCCTCTCATCCTTGGGCCAAGATAAATAGTCTACATACGTATAGTCTCGTTCTTCTTTCGGCAATGACACGTTAATCACTCCTAATGAAGATATTATTTGTCATTATACCATTTATTACTATAAAACCAACCACTCTTAGCATTCTTAAAGAAACCAGATCTGCTTTCATTTGAATTTCCCATTCTTTCAAACTTTTAAGGCTTCATATAACACTGATACAGGACTACAAGGCACACTTTTGATATACTGAACGTAGAGAGTTTTTATGCTTTCTTATCCGCTAATAAAAAGGAGTGACGTATATGGGTAATTCTATACCAGAAATCACACTTAATGACGGACTTACCATACCTTGGATTGGATTTGGTACATATAATCTTAATGGAAATGAAGGGGCAGCTGCAATAACAAGTGCAATAGACCAAGGGTATCGACTAATCGATACAGCTTACAATTATGAAAATGAGGGTACTGTTGGTGAGGCTATTCGCCGAAGTAGCGTTCCAAGACAGGAATTAAAAATTACTTCAAAACTACCAGGTCGTTATCATACATATAACAAAGCCGTATCGACCATCCAGGAATCTTTATATCGTGCTAATCTCGATTATTATGATTTGTACCTCATTCATTGGCCGAATCCGAAGCAAAATCAATATATTGAAGCTTGGCAAGCATTAATTGATGCTAAAAAATGGGGACTTATTCGTTCGATTGGCGTTTGTAATTTCTTACCTGAACATCTTGAACGTCTTGAAAAGGAAACAGGAGTTAAGCCTAGTATCAACCAAATTGAACTACACCCTTTTTTCAACCAAGAGGAACAAAGAAAGTGGCATGAGGAGAATAATATTGCAACAGAATCATGGAGCCCACTAGCACGAGCGAATGAAGTATTTCAAAATAAAACGTTACAAAAAATAGCCGACAAATATCAGAAGACGATTTCTCAAATTATATTGCGCTGGCATTATCAGCTGGGGGCAATCTCAATCCCCAAAAGCAAATCACCAAAGCGGCAACTTGAAAATATATCCATTTTCAATTTTTATTTAGATGATAAAGAAATGAATATGATCTCTGAACTAACTCGCCCAGATGGTAGATTAAAAAACCAGGATCCAGCGATTTATGAAGAATTTTAAAAACGTAGGGATACTAATTACCCTACGTTTTTTAATTATTTAGATTTCATCCACCATGTAATTTTTTATTTCTACATTTTAGAAAAATTTATTTTCGAAAAACTTACTAATTACCCGTCGGCGGATTACCGTGTCAGCTATCATCAATAATCCAATCTGTAACGGAAGATTTTGTTTATTGTATCAAAATTTGTTGCAAAACTCAGGCTGTTATTTTCTGATCAATTGGTTTCCTAATTAAACACATGCTGCCAACTATTACAAATAACACTGTTTGGATCAACGTTGCCCCTAATGTTAGAAAAAACATAAAAATACCCGTTATCAATAAAGTAATTCCTGCTTGTTTAGGGTTATACTTAAGCTTAATTAAAGCAACGACTCCAACAAATAAACCGGCAGCGAGAACTGCGACTGCAAACCAGGCGTACCATGCCTCAAATTTAGGTGAAATGATTTCTGGAAATTGTAAGCTAATAAAAACCATTATTGGTATTACAAGAATAATGATAAGTAGTTGAAGTACTAAGGCGATAACACCTAAGACCATTTCAGTTGTTCGCTTCAATTTATTTTCCTCCCCTTTTGCTCTTTTGCACCACTTTCCTTAATATATTCATTTAATAAATGATTCAACATGTCTTTCGTTTCTTCAGAAGTAATTATGTTCAAAAGTTAAATCAATTCCTGCGCCAATAAGCGATAAACATCCAATCGCTTTTTCTGTGAATGTGGGATACTACAAATCATCGCTTCATCAAAACCATAAAATTCTTGCTCTTTTTGCAATAAGGATGCGATTTCTTTTATTGAGCCTACTAAATGAAGTTTACGGTTTTCCTTGATTCTCATCCGATCGATTTCAGTCAATGGATAATCCTTTGCTTCCTCCGGTGTTAACGCTTGGATCATGCGGCCTTGCTGTAGCAATAACCGTGAAATATCTTGTGGACCAGCCTCAAATTCTGCTTCTTCTTTCGTTTCAGCGGTCGTGACCATATACGTAACAATCGTTTCAGGTTTCTCCATAAATGCAGACGGTTTAAAATGTTCTTTATATGCTTCTATTATTTCTTTCGTCAATTCACCATTAAAAAACTGGGCAAAAGAATAGCCAACACCCATCTCCCCTGACTTTATGGCACTGCTCCCACTTGAACCTAACATCCAAGCTTCCGGCAACACAATATTTGATGGTGACGCAATCGTTTTATCATACAATCTATCTTCTGGAACTTCGTCATTTATTAACTTGAGAGCAGTATTAAACTTTTCATACATATTATGTACCATCGGCTGGCGTCCTTCCGATAAAGCGTAAATCGAGTAATTATCCCCGCCAGGAGCACGGCCTACGCCAAAATCTATTCGACCAGGTGCAAATGCACTAAGCGTTTTAAAAACTTCTGCTAATTTAAGTGGAGAATAATGCATCATCATGACCCCACCAGTGCCAATTCGAATATTTTTTGTTTTGGCAGCTAGATAAGCAGCTGTCACTTCAGGCGCTGAACTAGCAAAAGCTTTCGTTCCATGATGCTCCGCCATCCACATTCGTCTATAGCCTAATTCATCCACCAAAATCGCTAGTTCTTCTGCTTTTTTTAATGCATCTTCCGCCAAATTTCCTTTTGTAACTGGGGATTG
>NZ_JBPPZG010000063.1:5755-17568 GCF_051918545.1 Pseudogracilibacillus amylolyticus (SeqCode)
TAATCTCATGATTATGACTTCCTTTCCTGAATTTCACTATTCCTTAGTTAAATTATTTTTTTCTTCATGAACGCTTAATATATCTTTTAATGTTCTATGTATGTTCTGCAGACTGACTAAAATTAAACCAAGCATAATGAATGTCACTATTTCACCTGTTACTATAGAAACTATTGCTAAAATTATTGCATATAAAATATAATACCAATTATTCATTCAATCCACCTCACAATATAAAAACCTTATAATAACTGTATCATACATCTAATTGAAGTTTCCCTTTATATGTTTTATATTAAAAAAGAATCACCATACATTTTTCAGCCGTTTGGTGATTCTTTCGCAAATATTTTACTGTCGTTTCGCATTTTCTGATTGTTCATTTTGTTTTTTTACTGCCTCTACATCTGTATCGCTATAAATATGTGTATCGCGACCACCTGTTGTTTTTGCAATCCATTCAATCGCTTCATTATAGGAAAGACCTGATCTTCTCGCCTGTTCTCTGATTGCTTCAATGTCTGTTCCAGCAACAGTATGTTTTCGGTTCTCCTTTTCCATAATTATCCCTCCATTTGACGCGTTTTTATTAGTTTGCGTCAATAGATTCAGATACATGCATCCCTGGAGGTGTTAATTAGATATTAATCTGGTTTTGAGACTCCCACTTCTAAGGCAATGGGTTTTCCCGTTCGAAAAATCTGTAAGTCAACCATATTTATTTTTGTTCTTTGTATGAACAATTTCAACCTCGGCATTATCATATTGGAAGCTGCCTTCAATTATAATTTGTTCGGATCTTCAATTGTCAGTGAATGAACATCCCCGCAAGATGCACAGCATGAGATAAACATTCCTGTACCGAGTGAAAAGAAAGCGTTATCTGCTTTTTTCACTTTATCGTATCCTGAATTCCCAATTTTTCCCGTCTTGCTTTTTGTATGTCCACATTTTTTACATATGAAATGCTCATCATTATTTTGCATATTTTATCGACCACCTATTTTATAGTAAATACTTCTCAAACCAACGGCAAATATGGTTCAGTCGTTCAATTCGCAATTCCGGATCGCCACTTCGACTTAATTCATGATTCGAACCAGGAAAGCGAACGAATTCCACTTCCTTTTTCAAATGTTTTAAGGTTACATACAGCTGTTCCGCTTGCTCAATCGGACAACGAAAATCGAGTTCTCCATGTAAAATAAGAAGCGGTGTTTCCACGTTATCCGCGTATTTTAATGGAGAAATTTCCCATAGTTTTTTGGGATCATCGAGTAGATCAAGTCCATGTTCCCATTTATTGAAAAAGTAGCCAATATCACTAACTCCATAAAAACTCAACCAATTACTGATCGAACGCTGGGTAACAGCAGCTTTAAACCGATTCGTATGACCTACAATCCAGTTCGTCATAAACCCACCGTAACTTCCTCCAGTTACCCCTAAACGGATTTCATCTATAAAACTGTATGTTTCTAAAACATAATCAACGGCGCTCATCAAATCGGTATAATCTTTCCCGCCGTAATCATGACGGCAAGCATCAACAAATTTTTGACCATATCCATGACTTCCCCTAGGGTTTGTATAAAGTACTACATAGCCCTTTGCGGCCAGAAGTTGCATTTCATGGAAAAATGTTTGCCCATACATCATGTGAGGTCCACCATGAATTTCCAACACAAGAGGGTATTTTTTCCCTTCTTCAAATCCATATGGACGAAGAAGCCAGCCTTGAACTTCCCAACCGTCCTCTGCTGTAAACTTTACTTCTTCAGATGCAATTAATTCTACTTCCGACAAAAATTCAGCATTGGCATTCGTTAATTTTGAAAGTTCATCATTTACGACTAGATGAAAAAAATCACATGGTTTTATTGGAGAACTGATTCCTAAAATAAAACCTTCTTCAATAGAAGAGAAACCGAAAACATGATTATCTTTTTTATATACAGTCGCCAATTCTCCTTGCAAATTCACAGTAAATAGGCCTGATGCCCCATGATCTGTCCCAATAAAATAAATCTGCTTCTCATCTTTAGACCAAACAGGACCTTCTTCTGACTCACCAAGTCTCGTATCTCCGATCATTGAGTCTCCTAATTCAAAGTCCCATTTTTCACTTAGGACTCTTCGCTCTCCTGTTTTTACGTCAAACAGATAAATTTCGGTTAAAGTGGCTCCGGCAAAGTCAAATTCATGACCGAAACAGACAATCTTATTACCACTTGGGGAAAAACTTGCACTATCATAAGCACCTTTTCCATTCGTTAACTTCGTAATTTCTTTCGTTGAAATATTTAACGTAAAAAGATCATTTGTTAACTCATAATCTGCTTCCTCATTTAAATTTGCAGCAAACAAAATAGTGTTACCATCTGGTGAAATATCTTGATAAGCATGATCCGTGTCAGCAGTAGTAAGTTGGGTAAAGGATTCTGCAGCAACATCGTATAAAATAATTTGGCTTTTTTTATCATCCAAAAAACCACTTGCATCTGCTTTGTATTTTAAGCGGTTAATAATACGAGGCTGTTTGTTTTTTTCTTCCTGCTCTTTTTGGAGTTCTTCTTTAGTTAGCTCTTTCTGATTATGTATGTCGTCGTTTTTTTCCAAATGTGCTGTAAATAAAATGAACTTACCATCTTTAGACCATTCGGGATTTATTGCACCATTTTTAAACGTCGTGATCTGTTTTGCCTCTCCACCATTTAATGAAAGCAACCAAATTTGCGATGTACCACTTCGATCTGACTGAAAAACAATACTTTTACCATCCGGTGAAAAACGAGGATGACTGTTCTTACCTTTACTGAACGTCCATTGTTTAATTTGTTTCGTATCGAATTCTTGAAAATATATTTGAGATTCATAGTTTTTTTCATCATTTACTATCGTTGATACAAATGCATAGCCCTTGCCATCAAAAGAAACTTGTGGATCACTATACACTTCTAATTTCGTTAAATCCTCTGCTAAAATTGCCCGTTTTTTCTTCATCAACATACGCCTCCTTAAACACGCAGAAATCTACTTTCATTTTATTAACGTTTTCTCTTCCGCTTTTTCTTCTTTTTATTTATCGGTTTTAAAACTTCTAATGTTCTTAGTCCTTTTGGTAGTCTTTTACTTTGGGCTCCCATATACATTTCTGCAAGCGAATAAAAAGATTCGGGATCATCTGGGAAGAGCTCAAGTTCAAGCTGATTATCTTTCATTTTATTTATTTTACCTGCCACTTCTAATTCTTCCTTCGTTGGAAGAAACGGAATCTCCCCATTTGAATTCTCATAAATATAAAATAAATCTACTAAACAATAAGCAAGCATCTCTCTTAATTTCTCTACAGGCAATAAATCATATTCACTTAGGCTTATATGATCTCTCGAATATTTTCCCAGCCATAAACGAGCTCTGTTAATTTCCTGCCGCCAATTTCTATTTCAATCGAATCTATTTTTGTTGCGCCTAATGCTTCATAAAAAACCTTAGATAGATTTTTCTCAAGTACCAAGACTATCATAGAGTTAATATTTTGTTCTAGTAAATCATTCACAACTGGCTTCATCAATTGTTTTCCAATTCCCTTACCCTGATAATCTTTTAAAATATAAATCGCATAAACTTCCCCTTTGTAATCTGGATAATTCCCACTTCTTTCTTCTCCACCTATAGAAAAGCCGACAATTTTTCCATGCTTATCTTCTGCAACATATATCGTTGTTTGCGACATCGCATCACGCCAAATTTTCTCACGATCTTTATATGACATGCTTTGCAAATAATCATCGGGTACAATTCCTTTATACGTTGTTCTCCAACTGTCTACCTGGACGATAGCAATCCCTTTGGCATCAGTTAATACAGCTTTTCTAATTTCCAAGTTTTTCGCCCTCCTTCTATTCGTAATAGTAGTACTTTACGGAAAATTTTCTGATAAAACGGTGGTATGAGAAAACTATAAATTTAATAGTGTATATTAGGTGGAGTTTTTCGCATAGTAAGAAAGGAAAAATCTTACGTTATGAATATATTACACTAACTTTTATTCACCTCCAATTTTTTAGAATCTAAGTTATCCTATTAAACTCTTCTCTTAATACTCCCATCAAAATTGCATTATGAAATTTTCCGTCATAAAATAACTTATCCCTAATGATTCCTTCTTGCTTAAACCCAAGTTTTTCATATGATTTTTTTGCCCTTGGATTAAAAGCGAAAACTTCCAATTCAACTCTATGTAAATTTAAGATGTTGAAACCGTAGTCCAAAAACATTGACATCGCTTCAGTGCCGTACCCTTTTCCCCAATTCTCTTTTTCAAAAATTGAAATTCGAACAATCGCATTTTGATTGTGATGGTCGATCTCCATCATCGCTATATCCCCAATAGGTTCATTGTTTTCCTGCAAGCATATAAGTAAATCTATCCTGCTGTTGTCGTTTGATACAGCTTCAAACCAATTGTGCATTCTTGCACGACTGAACACTGCTTGAGTACCTGTGAGTCGTCTTGCTTCTTCATCCCAAAATGCTGTAAACATTACATCTAAATCATCTTTCTCTACCGGTCGTAAATAAACTCTTTCTCCCTCAATGAATTTGATTGGATTATTATTACTCATCATTTCCCTCCTCGACATTGATACGAGACTTTTCGCTATTGATTGATTATTCGTTTTCCCGATTAATAGGAAAATCTTATTTTCTAATAATTAAATCATTTTTGAAAGAAGCAGCCTTAGAACTATTCTATTGTAAACGACTACTCAACTAATGCTATTTGTTAGATTATCCGACAATACATCAGGAAGATAGGAATTTTGAAATTTGCTTCCCGACTAACATAACATTCTATCTAATTTTTGAATAGGGATCTTTAAAGAAATTGTTTATTTAAAGAGTAGAATACGATTAGAAAAGTTGTTCTGTAAGCATTCGTTTTATTTTTGGTTAAATTCTTGACGTATTTTTTTCAATCTAGGATAGTTATTTAATTTGCGGTATAAAGTTGTGCGACCTATACCAATACTTTTTGCAGCTTTGGATAAATTACCATTAGCTTGTAAGATGGCTTGCTCGATAGTCGCTTCCTCGTCGTGGAGAGTTGTGGTTTGTTGGGCTATTCCTGTAAGAAAACGCATATGTTCACTGCGAATCACAGTCGTGTTTTGTTGAAAGTAAGCCTGGTATGCGGCTTGGCGTAATGTATGGCGTAGTTCGCGAATGTTTCCTGGCCAATGATAAGCCTTCATTTGTTTTTGTACGGTATCGCTTAAAATAAATTGATTCACGTTTACTTCGCTAGCAATTTCTTTTAAAAAATGATGTGACAAGTCAAGTAAATCTTCTCGTTCTCGAAGTGGTAACAGTGTTAATTCGATTTCACACAAGCGGTAATAAAGATCTGCACGGAATTGGTTGTTGTTAATGTCCTTCACTAAGTTACGGTTGGTAGCAGCAATTATCCGCACATCAATCGGGATGGAACGATGTGAACCAATTGGAGTTATCCGTTTTTCCTCTAGCACTCGCAGAAGTACCACTTGGGAACTGAAAGACATCTCGCCAATTTCATCTAAGAACAATGTTCCTTTATCAGCATCGCGAAATTTTCCACGCTGACCTTGTTTGTTGGCACCAGTAAATGCGCCTTTTTCATAACCAAATAGTTCAGATTCTATTAATGATTCAGGTATGGCACCACAATTTACAGTAACAAGCGGTCCTGTTCTACGGCTAGCAAAATGAATTTCACGGGCGATTACTTCCTTACCAGTTCCAGTTTCCCCGCGAATATATACGGAGGCATTAGTAGGTGCAATATTTCGGGCAAGTTGCAATGTTTTATACGCCTTTGGACAATGCCATATCGACTTTTTATCCGCAAATGAAGCCTGTTTACTTAATTGAGGGTTGGTTGGTAATGTAAGCACTGAACGATATGTACGCTTCCGATTATCTTTGATAGCTTCAACTGTCCATAACGTTTCGTTTTGTTTCATTTTGACCTTAAAAACATCATATTGTTTACCAGATAGAATTTTATTTACGTGCTCTTTTATAAACCAAGAACTGAGATGTTGACCGATGCATTTTCCTTCCGATTCCTCGAAAATACGGGCTGCACTTTGATTCATTCTTGTGACAAACCCATCTTCATTAACAGCAATAAAAGCACCTTCATATGGATTAACAATCATCTCTGATTTTCTTATATGTAAGATTAGTTCACGACCCGGGTTTTGGAGCAACAATCGAGTCTGGCATACTTCTGCAGCTGCCATGACCATTCCGAATGTGCGTGGATGGTGAAGGTGCGCATCACCGCTCACATCAAGAACGCCGAGCAACTTACCTCTCGCGTCGTATAAAGGTGCAGCATAACATGTTAAAAAATGATTACTATGAGAGAAGTGTTCTCTGCCGATAATATGAATTGGTTTATTTTCAAACAATGCAGTTCCAATTGCATTTGTTCCTTTCACCCTTTCACTCCAGTTAGCCCCTGATTGTAACCAAACTTTTTTTGCACGAGTTACAAACGGTGGATCTCCTTTAGAAAACACGATATATCCATCGACATCAGACACAAGTACCATAAATAAAGATTTTCGTAACTGAAAATACAAATCGCTTAAGACTTGAGTACACGCTGTGAATAAGGAAGATAGCCGTTCTTTTCTTTCCTTAAGCTGCTTGTCTGACAACACAGTATCTTCAACATATGCTGGATCGACACCATAGGAACTACTTCGATGCCATGAGACACGTAATAACTTGTCCTTCTCCATCCTACCCGCACCTTTCTGAATATTCTTATCATTGATTATATGTTCCATTATCGTTTCAGTCAAGTGTACCATGATACAAAAATTTGGAACATTTCGAATAATGTTGCTTGTACGGAATGTGTTGTTGTGCTGGTTCGAATATTGGCACAATAATTGCATATATATTTATAAAGTCCAACCCCCACACCGTGGATGAGCAGCAAAGTAGACATGTGAATGAGGGTAGGAAATACGTTAGAAAACTTGGCTTATCGCCAAGCTTGGCGAAAGCCTTAGTTGCAGTTATGCAGAAAGAAAGTTTTATACTTTCTTACCTGCCAAAAAAATTCCACCTTTCATTTACAGGATAAAAATGAGGACAGTTAGGAGGTGTTCGTTAGTTTGCAAATTAATTACACACACAATTTTCAAGCGAAAAGGGAAACGATTTGGTCGTATTTACAAGATGAAGATGTACTTAGGAAAACATTACCCGGCTGCCGCGAATTTGAGCAAATAGAAGATAATTTGTACCGAGCTGAACTCGGTCTTGATATCGGCCCGGTAAAAGGCAGTTTCGAAGGTAAGGTTCGCTTATCCGAACAACAGGAGCCTGAATCTTACCGTCTCTTACTTAAAGGAAAAGGAAAACCAGGAGAAATTGATGCCGATGCTTTAATTACCCTTAATGAAACCGAGGATGGAACGACCCTAACTTGTGTAGCCGATGTGCATGTGACAGGAGTATTAGCTAGAGTTGGCCAACGGGTAATGGGCAGCGTTGCTAAATTAATTTTAGGAAGATTTTTTAAAGCGGTTGCTGATGAAATGAAACAGTCCGCTTAAAATAGTTTTTCAGGCGAAAGGCAATTGGATGTTAATATTCTTAGGAGGTGTCGGTATTGTCAAACCCGACTGTGGAAGTGACGATAACAGTAAACGGCATGCAAAAGAAAGCGGAGATTGAACCAAGGATGTTACTAGTGCATGCTTTGCGCGATACGTTCAATTTGACGGGCACGCATATCGGTTGTGACACGAGTCAATGTGGTGCTTGTACGGTGCTTCTCAATGGAGAAGCGGTGAAGTCATGTACTGTACTGGCAGTTCAGGCGGATGGTGCTGAAGTGACAACTGTAGAAGGTCTTGGTGAAATGAACGATTTACATCCGGTACAAGAAGGGTTTTGGGAAAAACATGGGTTACAATGCGGCTTTTGTACTCCAGGCGTAATGATCGCTGCTGTTGATTTATTAAAAAATAACCCACAACCTACTGAAGCGGAAATCCGCAATGGGTTAGAAGGTGTTATTTGTAGGTGTACAGGGTATGAAAACATTGTTCGTGCAATTCAATATGCCTCAGACAAGATGACTTCATCAGAAGCAGAGAAACTATCGGTGATGGTTAGTGATCTAAAGGAGGAGAGTTAAGTAATGGCAAATATTTTTGGAACACCGCTAAAAAGGCGGGAAGATCCAAGGCTTATTACAGGTAAGGGCAAATTTACTGATGATATTCAGTTGCAAGGTATGCTTTATGCAGCAATGCTTAGAAGTCCACATGCCCACGCAAAAATTAAGTCGATAAACACCGTGAATGCGGAACAAGCAGACGGTGTAGTTGCTATCTATACCGGTAAAGACCTGCAAGGAAAAATGGAACCGATTCCAACAGCATGGTTGCCACCTGACTCGAATATGCAAACACCAGACCATCCAGCCCTCGCAATAGATAAAGTGCGCTATGTCGGGGATGCAGTGGCAATGGTTGTCGCAGAAAGTCGCTATGCTGCAAGGGATGCACTCGATTTAATCGATGTTGAATATGAAACATTGCCGGTAAACGTTGACCAAGAAAAAGCAATGGCGGACAATGCGACATTACTACATGACGGTGTCGAGAACAATCTTGCATATCATTGGAAAGCAGGTAGTGTAGCAGAAGAAGTTTTCGACCAATCCGAAGTCGTCATTAAACAACGGTTCCGTCAACAACGACTTATTCCAAATCCGATGGAAATGCGTGCATCTGTTGCCGATTATAATTCAGCGAGTGGTGATATGACGATCTGGTGTACATCGCAAAATCCTCATATTCATCGTTTTATTCTTTCTGGTGTGCTCGGTATACCAGAATCCAAGCTACAAATCATTTCCGTTGATGTTGGTGGCGGATTCGGTTGTAAGATTGCAGTTTACCCCGATGAAGCACTTGTTGGTTTCGCTGCCCGTGAATTAAACCGTCCAGTCAAATGGGCAGAAGATCGCAGCGAACATTTTTTGTCTACAACACACGGTCGTGATGTTATTTTGGATGTTGAACTTGCCGGGAAACGTGATGGCACATTCGAAGCACTTAGAATCAAAAATATTGCTAATATGGGAGCATATTTATCTACAGCAGGACCCGGCGTTGAAACAATTTTGTTCGGGTTGATTACACCTGGTCCATACAGAATTAAGCATGCACAAGTGGAAACTTACGGTGTGTTTACGAATACGACTCCTACAGATGCGTATCGCGGAGCTGGTCGTCCAGAAGCGACATATCTCATTGAACGAATGGTTGATTTATATGCAAATGAAATCGGCATGGATCCATTGGAAATTCGCCGCCACAACTTAATTGGAAAAGATGAATTTCCATATGATAATGCTCTTGGCTTACAATACGACAGCGGGGATTATGAACGTTCCCTTGACAAAGCACTTGAGATGCTGGATTATGAAAAATTCCGATCGGAACAGGAAGAAGCAAGAAAGCAAGGCAAATATATAGGTGTCGGTTTTTCGACCTATGTAGAAATTTGTGGTCTTGGCCCTTCAAAAGTAGCGGGAGCAGTTGGTTTCCAAGGCGGTTTGTGGGAAAGTGCGACTATTCGAGTTCATCCTACGGGAAAGGTGTCCGTTTTCACCGGTACTTCTCCACACGGTCAAGGGGAAGAAACTACATTTGCGCAGATCGTCTCACAAAAATTTGGAATTCCACAAGAGGACATTGAGGTGATTCATAGTGATACGAATCGAATCCCAATGGGTTGGGGTACGTACGGTTCTCGTACAACACCAGTCGGTGGAGCCGCCATAGCAATCGCTGCAGATCGGGTGCTGAATAAAGCAAAAAAAATCGCCGCTCACATGCTCGAAGCTTCTGAAGAAGATATCGATTTCATGGATGGATCGTTCCAGGTAAAAGGTGTTCCTGACTCAGCTGTTTCTTTCGCTGACGTTACGTTACAGGCTTATGTTGCATGGGATTTACCAGATGGAATTGAACCAGCACTGGAAGAACAGGCGTTTTACGATCCAGACAATTTTGTCTATCCATTTGGAGCTCATGCCTGTATCGTTAAAATTGATGCGGAAACTGGCGAAATTGAAATCAAGCGTTACATTGCAGTAGACGATCCAGGTCCAGTCATTAACCCAATGGTAGCTGAAGGTCAGGTTCATGGTGGCATTGTGCAAGGTGTGGGGCAGGCTCTATGGGAAGGTGCCGTATACAACGAACAAGGACAATTGCTTTCTGGTACATTTATGGATTATACGATGCCAAAAGCAAGATTTTTCCCGAATTTTGAAGCAGCATTTACGGAAACTCCTTCTCCGGTTAACCAACTTGGGGTAAAAGGGATTGGAGAAACCGGTACAATTGCGGCTACACCTGCAGTCGTTAACGCAGTTATTGACGCACTAGAACCTTTTGGTGTGAAAGAACTCGATATGCCACTTACACCGGAAAAAATATGGAGCGTATTGCAGAATGGGAGGAAGACGGAATGATTGCTAATACTTTCGCATATGAAAGAGCTGTCTCGGTCGATGAAGCACTTCGTCTGCTGAAGGAGAGCGGTGGCGAGGCAACAGTCCTTGCCGGTGGGCACAGTATACTACCTCTTATGAAAATTCGTTTGACGACATTGGAAAAGTTAATCGATATCAGCCGCATTCCCGAATTAAAAGGTATCCAGCAAAAGGGTGATCACTTGGAAATTGGTGCATTAACCACCCATGCTGAAATTTCTAAGGATCCAACTGTGAAAGAAACGCTTCCTGCACTTGCAGAAGCAGCAGCGAGCATCGGAGACATTCAAGTTCGAAACCGTGGTACAGTTGGGGGCAATATTGCTCATGCTGATCCAGCTTCCGATCTTCCTGCTCTAGCGGTAGCATTTGATGCCAATATTGATATACAAAGTACAGAAGGAACAGAAACATTCACGGCCGAAGACTTTTTTCTTGGACCACTCATCACGGCGATTCCTGAAAACAGCATCTTAACAACAGTCTCATTTGCTATTCCACCGAAAGAAGCAAAAAGTACTTACGTGAAATACGCTCATCCTGCAACTGGTTATGCAGTTGTTGGTGTTGCAGCGGCTATCGGTCAAATGGAAGATGGGATGATTACGTACGCTCGTGTTGGTATTACCGGTGTTGGTGACATTGCTTTTCGTGCTGAAGAAGTAGAGCGCACATTGATAGGTAACAAGCCCACAGAAGATCTTATTCAAGAAGCAGCTAAAAAGGCAACAGAAGGACAAGAAATGGGCAGTGATCTATTCGCTTCCGAAGAATATCGCCACCATTTGTGCCAAGTCTATACGAAACGAGCACTAAATAAATTGCTGTTTTAATGTGATAAAAAGGCAACTCGTTTTCGTCATTACAGATTTAATAACGTCATGGGACGAATTTAAGGGACTGAAACAATTGTATTTTTTCTCGAGAAAAAATACGAACTATAGTAAGTGCTAACCCACTTCGGAAATATACATTAAACATTCTTAGGTGGTCGATGCCCCTCCAATGTACAGAACTTACTAGTATCGCTGAAGACAAGGACGACTAGGGTCGGCGTATCCACAAAACTTTACGAGGAACGAATGCGTAGTTACAGTCAGGACGTGACCGCCTCTAGCCTACAGGATTTACTTATTTTTCCTAAGCTAGACTAGTGTATTGTTAGTTATGTTTCAGCCCCCATACGTCCTACCTTTTTGCTAAATGTGCGTCTCTACCAGAAAAATTTTTC
>NZ_JBPPZG010000064.1:0-17517 GCF_051918545.1 Pseudogracilibacillus amylolyticus (SeqCode)
AGTTTCTTACGTAATTCCTTAAACATAAATGGGGAACGACCTGTAGCGATTGCTATTTCATGTCCTTTTTCTTTTAATAATTTAATTGCTTGTTCTGTGGAGCTAGGAAGATTCTTTTCGTGATCAAGAAGTGTTCCATCTATATCAAAGAAGATTAATTTTTTTGTCATTTTATCCCTACATTCTATTTATTCTACTTTAATTAACTACATGTTTTTGGCTATGGCTTAGCAAAATCATCTTACATTACATCAAGGTGAATAGCAATTTATCCGTTTTTGTAAATTGATTAATAGCTGGATCAGTGAGATTTTTTAGGTGACGAAAAACGCTGTATAATATGATTAAAAACGGTCGTATACTGCAAGATTTAACAGATAGTTTGGATTTACTGTGCCTTTAGCTAAGTTTTATACTGGCGCAATAATAAACAGAATAAAAATTTCAGTAAAAGTGTTTCGTTCCTGTACTTGTTAAATTAATAGCACTTCCTCTTCTTGTAAGTGGTTCTAGTTTTCTTTAGTAAATTAACTCATGTGGTACGGAATAGCGTCAGATTCAAATATCTTTCCAGGGGTTAAACAGAGAGTAAGGGATTAGCATACCATACCTTTCAGTCAAGCGTTTACTAAATGCCTTCACGGGCCGCTCATCAAAGTATTTATTGGAAAAATGGGGCATTAACGATGTTTGGCGTTGGTTTATTATTGAAATGTTATGAATTTAATAAGGAAATAGAAGACACCAGCCAACCGGTTGTAGCTAGTGTCTTGAAACTGCAGATTGTTTTATCATTGGGAACAGGTGAAGCAATACAATTAGGGGATATATTCTTCTCCACTTTCTATATACTTAGCAATAAATGCAAAAGCAGCCTCTAGAGTCTGAACATCAAAATTATCTTTTCTACATTTTCTATCTCCTGGTACATGGTGATGATGATGTGGTTCAGAATCTACTTTATCTTCTTTTGGTGTATTAGGAGCGTTATGAGGCTCATTCTCCCATGCAGAAATATGACTGAACCGAATCCCTTTTTTCGGAATGATGATTTTCCATTGATAATGATATTCTTTTACATATCCATTTTTATATTTCTCCGTAGCATGCAAACCTGTAATTCCATGTACTGGGTGTTCTTTTAAAGGAAATAGTACGGATAATTTATTGCTGGTAAGTTTATAGTTCGCATAGATAGAATCTTTTTCAATTAATCCGGTATAGGATTGAAGCAAGTGGCCATATTTGTCGAGGATATTGTTTATATCGGCTGGCAGAAGTTTAGCGTGTGTTTCATTTTTATTCATGACCACTGTCCTCGATTAACATTGTTAGTAATTCCTCTTTTTCTTCCTCTAAATCCCGCCATTCAAAATAATCACTCGGATCGTCCATAGATTCTAGATCTAGCCCGCTAAATGCTTTTGAGATGCTCTTTGCTTTATATTTCTTTTGGAGTTCTATTAACTCTTGATTTATTTCATTGATTCGCTCTTCAGGAGTTTGTTTTTGTATTTTCTTTTTTTGTGCTAACATTTGCATCTTTATTGCATATACCGGATCCTTCCATAATTCAATAGCATGTTTTGGGATCTTACGGTGACTCGTTGTATTAACAGATTCAAATCCCTGTTTAATATACTTGTTAAGCGTTACTGTAGAAACCTTAAGTTTTTCAGAGGCTTGACTTGGTGTTAGAAGGTAATCCTCTTGGTATTCAAAATGGATTTCTTTACCGCCTATGTCATGGTACCAATTCTCCAGGTCAATTTTTATCTTTCCAAACTCTAAATCTGAGATAGTACTTTCCAATTTTTGGAAATTATTTAACCAAGAGATTAAGGTATCTTTATGCTTATCTGATAAGACATAGGATAGATTAAAATCAACCCGTTCAATTGAGACACCTTTTACCCGATCTCTAAAACCGCTCATTATCGTTACAATTAACTGATTCAAAATGAAGCTTGTTTCTTTTTCGATCTTGGAAGTGCTTTTACTTTGGAATGCTTCATTTATATCTTTTTTCGTTTCTTCGTATAAAGCTGTACTCATGTATATCACTCCCTCACCTCCATTATAAATTGTATTATTGAAAAGTCAATTTCGTTAATTGTAAATAATTAAATATCATTAACATATTATATTCATTTCCTAAAAAAAGATTCTTAAACTTTTAGTTTGGCTTTTAAGTTGAAATCAAATGGAAAAAGGTTTAGCTCTCACATATCTAACAGAAAATGCTATTTCCACCAAAGCAGGGTTTTATATTAAACCTATTTAATGGATCGGACACGGGAACTATCTTACAAGATGTCTCGGATGGAAATTTGTATTTAAGTGGAAAAACTCTAATAGATTACTTGAAATAAACTTAGAAGAAAGAAGAAAACAATAGGAAAAATGGAGAAATTTTTTCACAAATTAATTTATTGTAAGAAAACACAGTTGATTGTACGTACAACTTATATTAGAATAAAGACATGAATAATATCTTATACGTACACTTTATGAAAAAGAAAGGTGGCGATTGACATGTTGGAGGAATTGAAGCAAAAAGTATTGGATGCGAACTTGGAACTACCAGCACATCATTTAGTTACTTTTACATGGGGGAATGTAAGCGGTGTCAGCAGAGAGCATAATTTAATAGTTATTAAGCCTAGTGGTGTTCCTTACGAAAAGTTAACAATGGAAACTATGGTTGTTGTTGATTTTGATGGTAATGTTGTTGAAGGAAATTTGAAACCGTCATCAGATACACCAACTCATATTGTTTTATATCGAAATTTCCCTGACATTGGCGGGATTGTCCATACACATGCACCTTGGGCAACTAGTTGGTCGCAGGCGGGGAGAGAAATCCCTGCTTTGGGTACAACGCATGCAGACTATTTTTATGGGTCAATTCCTTGTACTAGAGCAATGAGTGAGGAGGAAATTAAAGAAGATTATGAACTTGAGACAGGTAATGTCATTGTTGAAACGTTTAAAAATATGAATCCAAATGATGTGCCAAGTGTTCTAGTTCGTGGTCATGCTCCTTTTTCATGGGGAAAAGATCCTGAAGAGGCAGTACATAATGCTGTTGTTCTTGAACAGGTTGCGAAAATGGCGTTACAAACATACCAATTAAATCCCGAGCCGGATCAATTAGATAATGTACTTTTGGATAAACATTATTTAAGAAAACATGGCTCACAAGCATATTACGGACAAAGTAATTAATATGGGAGGGGATGGGAGATGAGGCAAAAGTATGCGATTGGAATCGATTATGGTACCGAATCTGGGCGTGCTGTACTTGTATCATTGGAGGACGGAAAAGAGGTTGCGGATCATGTGACGCTTTATCGTCATGGTGTAATGGATGAAAAGCTACCGTCGGGTATTGAGTTAGACTTTGATTGGGCCTTACAACATCCACATGATTATTTAGAGGTATTGGAAAAATCCATTCCAGAGGTATTAAAAAAATCTGGTATAAGTCCAGATGATATCGTTGGGCTTGGCATTGACTTTACAGCATGTACGATGTTGCCAATTGATGAAAGAGGAGAACCGCTATCCAATCATCCAGACTTAAAAGACAATCCACATAGCTGGGTGAAGTTATGGAAACATCATGCTGCACAAGATGAAGCAAATAAATTAAATGAAATAGCCGAGCAAAGGGAGGAAAGATTTTTACCAAGATATGGGGGGAGAATTTCTTCCGAGTGGATGATCGCAAAAATATGGCAAATTTTAAATGAAGCACCCTATATTTATGAAAGGACAGATCGATTTGTTGAAGCGACCGATTGGGTTATTTCCAAATTAACTGGTAATCTTATTCGCAATAGTTGCACAGCTGGCTATAAATCGATTTGGCATAAACAAGATGGCTATCCGAGTCGTGATTTTTTTAAAGCACTCGATCCGCGCTTGGAAGACTTGGTGGAAACAAAACTTCGTGGAAGCGTTGTCCCTTTAGGTACAAAAGCCGGCGAATTAACTGCTCAAATGGCTCAGTTAACCGGTTTAAAGGAAGGGCTTGCGATTGCTGTCGGAAACGTTGATGCACATGTATCGGTTCCGGCAATGGGAGTTGTCGGTCCAGGCAAGATGGTTATGACGATGGGTACGTCCATTTGTCATCTGTTATTGGGTGAGGAAGAGAAAGAAGTCGAAGGAATGTGTGGGGTTGTAGAAGACGGAATAATCCCAGGGTTTTACGGCTATGAAGCAGGACAGTCGGCTGTGGGAGATATTTTTGCTTGGTTTGTTGAAGAAGCCGTTCCGGAGTATGTAGAAAAAGCTGCAAACGAAGAAGGAACGAATGTCCATCAATGGTTAGAGAAAAGAGCAGCTACATATGAACCAGGAGAAACTGGTCTATTGGCACTTGATTGGTGGAATGGAAATCGATCCGTTCTCGTTGATACAGATTTAAGCGGGGTATTACTCGGAATGAATTTACAGACAAAACCGGAAGAAATTTACCGAGCATTGCTTGAAGCAACCGCTTTTGGAACTAGAAAAATTATTGATGCCTTTACACAAAATAGTTTAGCGGTCGATGAACTTTATGTCTGTGGTGGGTTACCACATAAAAACCGACTATTATTGCAAATTTATGCTGATATTACGAATCGGGTAATAAACGTTGCTGATTCTATTCAAACACCTGCACTAGGAGCTGCGATGTTTGGAGCGGTTGCAGCCGGAGCTAATCATGGTGGTTTTGATACTATATTAGATGCAGCAAAAAATATGGCGCGAATTAAAGAGGAAGTGATAAAGCCGATTCCAAAAAACGTTGCAATATATGATCGATTATACAACGAATATGTGAAACTTCACGATTATTTTGGCCGCGGAGGAAACGATGTGATGAAGCGGCTACGTGATATCCGCTTAGAATCAATTGTAGAAATAACGTAAATTGGGGGAATCAATATGATAACATTAAAACCTTATGAATTTTGGTTTGTAACTGGAAGTCAGCATCTATATGGGGAGGAAGCATTAAAAGAAGTCGAGGAAAATTCAAAAGCAATTACGGATCAATTAAACAAGACTGCAAACTTACCACATCCAGTCGTGTATAAAACTGTTTTGACCAATGCAGAAGATATTAGAAAATTAATGCTAGAAGTAAATAGTGCTGAAAATTGTGCGGGTGTTATTACATGGATGCATACATTTTCACCTGCAAAAATGTGGATTGCAGGATTGAAGTCTTTGCAGAAACCACTTTTACATTTGCATACACAATATAATCGAGATATTCCTTGGAAGGATATCGATATGGATTTTATGAACCTTCATCAATCCGCACATGGAGATCGTGAGTATGGATTTATTGGGACTCGTTTACATATTCCGCGTCGTGTTATCGTCGGTCATTGGGAAAATAAAGATGTAATAACGAAAATGGGCAGCTGGATGCAGACAGCAGTTGCAGTTACTGAAGGCACGAATATTCGGGTGGCGCGTTTTGGCGACAATATGCGTAACGTAGCTGTAACGGATGGGGATAAAATCGAGGCACAAATTAAATTTGGTTGGACAGTTGACTATTACGGTATTGGTGATTTAGTAGAGGAAATGAAGAAATTCTCCGCCGAACAAGTGGATGCTTTATTTGATGAATATACTACGTTGTATGAGATTTCAGATGAAGCAAAAAAGCCTGGACCAATGAAAGATTCTATCTTAGAACAAGCTCGAATTGAACTTGGTCTTAAGTCTTTTTTGTCGCGGCATAACTATACAGCATTCACAACGAATTTTGAAGATCTCCACGGCATGAAACAGTTACCAGGCCTAGCAGCACAACGCTTAATGGCAGAAGGATATGGTTTTGCCGGTGAAGGGGACTGGAGAACAGCTGCATTACTAAGAATGATGAAAATAATTTCAAATAATCAAGGGACATCATTTATGGAAGATTATACGTATCACTTAGAGCCGAACAATGAGATGATTTTAGGATCCCATATGTTGGAAATTTGTCCGACTGTATCAGCGACAAAACCTAAAATCGTCGTTCGACCTTTAAGTATTGGTGGGAAAGAAGACCCTGCTCGTCTCGTATTTGATGGGCGTGGTGGAGATGCTCTTGTTGCTTCTCTTGTTGAGCTTGGTGGAAGGTATCGTCTCATCGTAAATGAAGTAAGGGCTGAACAACCTACAGAGGAGACGCCTAAACTGCCGGTTGCAAAAGTATTATGGAAACCGGAACCATCTTTAAATGAGGCAACAGAAGCATGGATTTATGCAGGAGGTGCCCATCATACAGTATTTTCATTGGAAGTAACAGCCGATCAATTGTACGACTTTGCTGAAATGGCTAACATAGAATGTATTGTGATTAATCAAGATACGAACTTAAGACAATTAAGAAATGAGCTAAGATTAAGTAAGGCAATTTGGAACTAGACCACGGCTCATCGAAGAATTAAATAAATGAATGGAAATAGTTGAAGAAGGTGTGTTATGCTAAACTTGTACGAATAAGCTGTATAGGAATTGAGGTATAGTCATGACAACAAAGTATAACATGGTAAAACAAGCAGTAAAATCAAAAATATTGGATGGAACCTATACACCACATCAGAAGATTAGTTCGGAAAGTGAGTTAATGAAAGAGTTCGGAGTAAGTCGGCATACCGTAAGACTGGCATTAGGTGATTTAGTAACAAAAGGTTGGTTATACCGTGAGCAAGGTTCTGGTACATTTTGTGCGGATCGAAGCGAGTTAAATCAAGATCAACAGCAGATTGAAGAGCAAAAAAAAATCGCCATCATTACGACATATATTTCCGATTATATTTTCCCATCTATTATTAGGGGGGCGGAAGCTAAATTAAGAGAAAAAGGATATCAAGTTAGTTTGTTCAGCACGAATAACAATCATGAAAATGAACGAACAATTTTAGAGGAAATTCTATCTCAAAAATTCAATGGTGTGATTGTAGAGCCGACAAAAAGCGCTTTTTCAAACCCAAATTTAACGTATTATTTAAATTTAGAACGAACAGAAATTCCTTATATAATGATTAATGCATATTATGATGAGCTTGAACCAATCAATATTGTAATGGATGATGAAAAGGGCGGTTTTTTACTGACAGAACATTTAATTAAACTTGGACATAAGAATATTATGGGTTTTTTCAAAACAGATGATAAACAAGGAACACAACGAATGAAAGGGTTTTTACAAGCTCATCGTCAAAATAATATCCCCATTGATCCATCATATCTTGTCACATATGAAACGGAAGATAAACATACAAAACCAGTTGAGGAATTGGAGAAAGTTTTATCTGGCAAGAATAATCCTATAACAGGAATTGTTTGTTATAACGATGAACTTGCGATAAGCCTTCTTGAAATATTAAGGACTAAAAAAATGCAGATACCTAGTGATATTTCAATTGTAGGTCATGATGATTCCTTTTTAGCAGAGGTGTCCGAGGTAAAGCTCACTACGATTAAACACCCCAAAATTGAAATGGGGAAGGCAGCAGCGAATATGATCATTGATTTAGTTGAAAATGGTAAAGGTATGGAGTCGCAAAGCCATTCTATCTTATATGATCCAGAATTAATCATTAGAGGTTCAACAAAAAGTTTACAGAATATACACTCTTGACACACTATATTAGTTAAATGATGATTTATTTTGGTATAAAAGTAAATTAACTTTGACATCCACAATAAAATACGTCTTTGGAGAAGGCCGTCGTTTAAATGAATTTTCATTTATAAGAGAATGCCTTCTCATTTTTTTTAGTGAAAAAAATTCTATTTAAATATTATCGAGAGCAGGAAATAGGAAAGGTAAAAGTTTTTAAAAATTAACTATTGCAAATAATATTTTCTTATCATATAATTGATGTACGTACAAGTTAGGCGAAGCAAACTATCATGTACGGTTAATTTAGTTATAGTATGTTACATATTTTTTTTAAGCAACATGTAAGCGTTGTCTTTGTTTTCCAATGAATACTATAACTACGAAAATATTACGAGGGGGAAAAAAGATGAAAAGATTCAGTTGGCTATTGGCAGTAATGTTTTTTGCTTTTGTTCTAGTAGCCTGTGGCAGTAATGAAGCTGGAAGTGAAGGAAGCGAGAATGGAGAAGCATCTGAAGGTAGTGGTGGTGAATTTGTAGGAATTGCAATGCCGACAAAATCCTCTGAAAGATGGGTTAAAGATGGAGAAAATATGAAAAAAGAGTTCGAAGATTTGGGGTATAAAGTAGATCTGCAATATGCGGAAGACGTTGTGGAAAACCAGGTATCACAAATTGAAAACATGATTACTAAAGGTGTGGATATTCTTGTCATAGCATCTATTGATGGAGAGGCTCTTACGGAAGTGTTAACACAGGCAGAGAATCAAGATATTCCTGTCATTGCATATGACCGTTTAATTATGAATAGTGAACATGTTAGTTATTATGCGACATTTGATAATTTTGAAGTAGGTGTATTGCAGGGAGAATACATTGAAGAGAAGTTAGGGTTAGCTGATAGTGATGAATCTTTTAATATTGAATTATTTGCGGGATCACCAGACGATAATAACGCTTATTTCTTTTGGGACGGAGCAATGTCAATCCTTGAGCCATATATTGATGAAGGAAAATTGGTTGTAAAGAGTGGTCAGACAGATTTTGAGCAAGGTGCTACGTTACGTTGGGATGGAGGTTTAGCCCAAGAGCGAATGGATAATTTACTTAGCGCACATTATTCTAGTGAAGAAATTGATGTTGTTTATTCACCTTTTGACGGGATTAGCCGCGGAGTTATCTCATCGTTAAAGGCGGTAGGGTATGGAACTGGCGATAAACCAATGCCAATAGTTACAGGTCAAGATGCCGAGCTTTCATCTATTAAATCAATAATTGCCGGTGAACAGACACAAACAATATTTAAAGATACTCGTGAATTAGCACAAAAAGCGGTAGACATGACTGTTTCGGTATTACAAGGCGAAGAGCCTGAAATTAATGATACAGAAACATATGACAACGGTGTCAAAGTTGTACCTTCGTATTTATTAGCACCAGTAAATGTAGATATCGATAATTATGAAGAAACGTTGGTTGAAACAGGATACTATACGGAAGATGAATTGAAGTGATAAATTGGAGATGATTTGGCATATTATTTCGCCGAATCATCCTTCATCTTTAAAAGGGTGTGATGTACATTGAATCAAGTAATTTTAGAAATGAATCATATCACAAAAACATTTCCCGGGGTTAAGGCTCTTGATAATGTTAACTTTAAAGTTAACAGTGGAGAAATTCATGCGTTAATTGGTGAAAACGGTGCCGGTAAGTCGACGTTGATGAAAGTTTTAAGCGGTGTCCACCCTTATGGCACGTATTCCGGTGAAATTTTTTATGAGAATAAAGAATGTAAATTTAAAAATATTAATGATAGTGAACAATTAGGGATCGTTATCATCCACCAAGAGTTGGCACTAATTCCAGAATTGTCGATTGCTGAAAACATTTTTTTAGGGAATGAGCAAGCAACTAGAGGGGTTATTAATTGGAGAAAAACGATTATTGAAACGAGAGAATTACTGGAAAAGGTTGGTTTAAAATTAGATCCTCAAGAAAAAATTAAAAACTTGGGAGTAGGTCAACAACAATTAGTTGAAATAGCGAAAGCTTTATCCAAAAAGGTGAAATTGCTCATACTTGATGAGCCGACTGCGGCATTAAATGAAGAAGACAGTGAAAATCTGTTAAACCTAATGCTTGAATTTAAAAAACAGGGTATGACCTCTATTTTAATTTCTCATAAATTAAAAGAAGTATTAAAGGTATCTGATAGTATAACAGTTATACGTGATGGTGAAACAATTGATACATACGAATTGAAGGAGAAGCCGATTACAGAAAATAAAATTATTAAGGATATGGTAGGTAGAGAACTATCAAATTTGTTTCCAGATCGAAAACATAATATAAAAGATAGAATTACTTTCGAAATAAAAAATTGGTCCGTTTATCACCCCATTGATACTGAAAGGAAAATTTTGCATGATGTCAATATCCATGTAAAAGAAGGCGAAATAACGGGAATAGCTGGACTTATAGGAGCCGGCAGAACTGAATTGGCAATGAGTGTTTTTGGAAAATCGTACGGAAAAAGAATCACCGGGCAACTTTTTAAAGATGATAAAGAAGTAGTTTTTAATAGTGTGGATCAAGCGATTGAACATGGAGTTGCCTATGTTTCCGAAGATCGTAAGGAATACGGATTAATACTTATTGATAGCGTAAGACAAAATTTTACGTTAGCGAACTTGAACGAAATAGCTAATAAACAGGTATTGAATTTAGGTAGAGAAGTTTTGGAAGCGGAATCACTTAAGGAAAGAATGAATGTCAGAACACCGACAATAGAACAACAAGTAATGAATCTTAGTGGTGGAAATCAGCAGAAGGTTGTTTTAGGAAAATGGATTTTTTCGGATCCGGATGTATTAATTTTAGATGAACCAACAAGAGGAATAGATGTTGGTGCAAAGTATGAGATATACAAGATAATAAATGAACTTGCAGAAAGAGGTAAGAGTATTATAATGATCTCTTCAGAATTACCAGAATTACTGGGCATGTGTGACCGAATTTATACACTTAGTGAAGGAAGAATTACGGCAGATATTCCTATTGAACAGGCAAATCAAGAAACGTTAATGCGTTATATGACACAGGACAGGAGGTCGTAGTAGTGGGGACTGTATTAGATTTATTAAGAAATAATATTAGAAAGTTTGGGATGATTATTGCATTATTTGGTATTACAATTTTATTCCAAATACTTACTGATGGTATCATTTTAACTCCTTTAAATGTAACTAATATTATCATGCAAAATAGTTATATCATAATTTTAGGTATCGGTATGATGCTAGTTATTATTACAGGAGAAATAGATTTATCTGTTGGATCAGTTGCCGCATTTACTGGAGCAGTTGCGGGAGTTTTACTAGTACACTACGATTTACCGGTATTTGTAGGAATTTTATTATGTTTATTATTAGGGGCTATTATTGGGGCATGGCAAGGATTTTGGATCGCTTATGTAAATATACCATCATTTATTGTAACTTTGGCAGGGATGTTAATATTTAGAGGACTTACATTAGTAGTAATTCAAGGGCAAACAATTGCACCATTCCCTAACTCTTTTAGGAGTATGAGTTCCGCGTTTGTGCCAGACTTATTTGGTGGTGGAGATTTAAAACTATTTACGATATTAATAGGACTCATCGTTTCAATTATCTATGTTTTTAATGAATTGAGAATACGTAGAACTGAACTAAAATATAACTTTTCAACATTGCAACTTCCAATGTTTATAGCAAAACTTGTCATAATTTTAATTTTAATAAATGCATTTATGTACATATTGGCATTGTATCAAGGAATTCCTTATGTCTTAATCATATTATTCGTTCTGGTCGTTGGCTATACTTTTGTAATGGAAAAAACAATACCTGGTAGACATATTTATGCTGTTGGTGGTAATCAAAATGCAGCACATCTTTCGGGGGTTAAAACAAAAAAGATGAAGTTTTGGGTTTTTATTAATATGGGAGTGCTTTCAGCGCTTGCTGGCCTCATTTTTGCTGGTAGATTAAATGCTGCAACCCCTCAAGCTGGTAATTTATTTGAGTTAGATGCTATAGCGGCAGCCATTATCGGTGGAGCGTCATTCACAGGTGGAATCGGTACGGTGTTTGGTGCTGTAATTGGTGCATTGGTTATGGGTGTGTTAAACAATGGTATGTCTTTAATGGGAATTGGTATTGACTGGCAGCAGGCAATAAAAGGTATTGTATTACTTGCGGCCGTTGCTTTTGATGTACTTAATAGAAATAAATAATTTTTTAAATTAAATATAAAAACAACGATTTGATATAAGAGAATAACTAAGAAAGTGTTCTCTTATTTTTTTCTAGTATATTAACTGCTGATTCACATAAAAATCGTGTATATAAAAAATTTACTTTAAACCTGAAGTTAGTAAACTAGTTGAAATTTTATTTAAGGTGAATGCACTTATTTTATGAAAAATAAGTAAGTGTAGAGGTGGTAATAAATGGTGATTAAAAAACTACAACAAGAATTTTTGAATCAATTTTCTAGTGACAGTGAACCTCGTGTATTTTTTGCACCTGGAAGGATTAATTTAATAGGAGAACATATTGACTATAATGGCGGGGTTGTACTTCCGGCAGCCATATCTTTTGGGACGTATGCTTTGGTAAAGAAACGCAATGACTCTAAATTACGGTTTTTCTCACTTAACTTTATTGAAGATGGAATTATTGAATGCAGTCTTAATGACTTAACTTACGATCAAGCGCATAAATGGGCCAATTATCCAAAGGGTATGATTTCAGTATTCAAGGATAAGGGTTATTCGATTGCTAAAGGATTTGATATTTTGTTTTATGGAAATATACCGAATGCAGCAGGCTTGTCGTCTTCCGCATCGCTCGAAATGGTAACTGGAGTTTTGTTAAAAGAATTGTTTAAGTTATCAATTAGTTTGGAAGAAATCGTTAAGAGTGGTCAATTGGTGGAAAATGAATATATAGGGGTCAACAGTGGTATTATGGATCAATTTGCTGTTGGGTTTGGGAAAAAGGATCATGCTATTTTACTAGATTGTCAAAGTTTGAAATATGAGTATGCACCTTTCAAATTAAAGGATTATGTCATTATGATCATTCATACGAACAAACAGCGTGCATTATCGGGGTCGAAATATAATGAACGTAGAGCCGAGTGTGAAAATGCACTTGAAGATTTGAAAGAACAATTAGATATAAATAATCTGTGCATGGTAACTCCGGAAACATTTGAGCAGGTAAAACATTTAATAAAGAATGACACAGATCGGAAACGGGCCCAACATGTAGTTTATGAAAATAAAAGGACGAAAGAAGCATTTTTACGATTAAAAGAGGGAGATATAGTGTCATTTGGGAAATTGATGAATGAATCTCATCACTCTTTACAAGCTTATTATGAAGTGACCGGTCTTGAGCTCGATACAATTGTAAAGTCATCTCAAAGCCAAAAAGGTGTACTTGGTGCACGAATGACAGGAGCAGGTTTTGGCGGCTGTGCCATTGCCATTGTGAAGAAAGAGCATGCTAAACAATTTAAGGAAAATGTGAATAAAGAATATGTTGATGAAGTTGGGTATAATGCAACATTTTATGAAGCTACAATTGATGACGGTGCTCGAGAAATGAAAGGAGTGTCGTAAATTGAGCGTATTAGTGGTAGGAGGAGTTGGGTATATTGGTTCCCATGCTGTTTATCGATTAATTGAAGAAGGAAAAGAAGTGGTCGTTATTGATCATCTTGAAACAGGACATCGAGAGGCGGTTCATCCAAAAGCAATATTTTACAAAGGTGATATACGAAAGATAGATTTTTTGCGTAATGTTTTTACGAAAGAGAAAATTGATGCTGTCATCCATTTTGCAGCTAATTCACTTGTCGGCGAATCAATGGAGAATCCTTTAAAGTATTTTGATAATAATGTTTATGGGACACAAGTTTTACTGCAAGTCATGAAAGAATATCATGTAAAGCAGATTGTTTTTTCTTCTACGGCAGCAGTTTACGGGGAACCGAATAAAATCCCAATTACAGAAGAAACGATCCCAGCACCTACTAACCCATATGGAGAAACAAAACTAACAATGGAAAAAATGATGAAATGGATGAATATCGCGCATGGGATTAACTTTGTATCGTTACGTTATTTTAATGTAGCTGGTGCAAGAAAGACCGGTGAAATTGGTGAAGATCATAATCCGGAAACACATCTAATTCCTCTTGTTTTACAGACTGCACTTGGACAACGTCCTCAGATTACAATTTTTGGGAATGACTATGATACAGAGGATGGTACATGTATTCGGGATTATATTCATGTCGAAGATCTAATTGACGCCCATTTGTTGGCATTAGATTATTTACAAACTGGTGGAGTTAGTGATGTGTTTAATTTAGGCAGTAATAATGGCTTTTCCGTTAAAGAAATAATTTCTACCGCTAGAATCATAACAGGAAAAGAAATTCAAGCGCAAATCGGGGAACGTCGCCAAGGAGATCCTAGTATTCTTATTGCTGATTCGAGTAAAGCGAAAAAGGTTTTAGGATGGAACCCGACTAGATCTAGCATCGAGAGAATGATAGAAGATGCTTGGAAGTGGCATCTGGCGAATCCAAATGGTTATGGGGAGGGCTACTAATTGATCTATCATGATATAGCAAGTTTAGTAGAGGTCGCGATAAACCATGATCTTATTGAAGAAGCAGATCGGATTTACACCCGAAACCAAATTTTAGCTCAATTAAAATTGAACACATGGCCAACTGATGTCAGCGATATTTCAAATAATTCCATCCCTCATTTGCTAGATAAAATTATTCAATATGCGATTGAAAGTAATATAATTGAAGATGTTTTTGATGAAAAGGAAGTTTTAAAGGCAAATATAATGAATTGTTTTATTGATTTGCCTTCCACTGTTAATACGAAGTTTTATAACAAATATGAACGCTCTCCTAAAGAAGCAACCGATTATTTTTACCAGTTGAGCATGAACAGTAACTATATTCAAATGGAACAAATTCAAAAAAATATTCATTTTAAAACGAGTACAAGCTATGGGGATATTGAAATTACAATTAATCTATCAAAACCCGAAAAAGATCCGGAACAAATAAAAAGAGAAAGTGAAATGAAACATTTGCAGATTGACTATCCCAAATGTTTATTATGTATTGAAAATGAAGGTTATGAAGGACGAACTGGTTATCCAGCCCGTGCAAATCATCGAATAATCAAAGTACCCCTCTTGGATGAAAATTGGTATTTACAATATTCACCTTATATCTATTACAATGAGCATAGTATTCTTTTGTGCGAAACTCATCGCGATATGAAGATTGATCGAGATACTTTTGAACGGTTGTTATTATTTGTTGAAAAGTTTCCTCATTACTTCATAGGGTCCAATGCAGATTTGCCAATTGTAGGCGGTTCTATTTTAAGTCATGATCATTATCAAGCTGGTCGACATTCATTTGCAATGGAAAGTGCTGAAAGTCTCTTTACGTTTGAGTTAAATAAGTTTTCAGGAATCCGTGCTGCTGTATTGAAGTGGCCTCTTTCCGTCATTCGCATAACAGGGAAAAACAGAGATGAACTTGTAGAAGCAAGTCTGTTAATATTGACGGCTTGGCAAAACTATTCAGATAAAGAATCAGGAATTATTGCTTTTACAAATGATATTCCACATAACACAATTACACCAATTGCGAGAATGCGTAATGAAGTATTTGAGGTCGATCTTGTTTTACGAAATAATCGAACGACAGAAGCATACCCTTTAGGCATATTTCATCCTCATGAAGATGTCCAGCATATTAAAAAAGAAAATATAGGTTTAATTGAGGTAATGGGACTAGCAGTATTGCCAGCTAGATTAAAAGATGAACTAGAAGAAATCAGAAAATACGTGTTAGATGAACAAAGTAATGTACCTGCTTATCATCAAGATTGGGCAGAAGAATTAAAGGAAAAATATGAGATGAAAAAAGATGTAAATCATTTCATTAAACAAGAGCTGGGCAATAAATTTATACGTATTTTGGAAGATGCTGGAGTATTTAAACAGGATATAAAAGGATTAACAGCAATTAAACGATTTATTTATACATTAAAAAAGTGAGCAGAAAAAATGTTGAAAATAACAAAAGAAAAAATCAATAATAAATGGTATGAATTTACATTATCAAGTCATTCTATGAGTGTCAGTTTCTTAAACTATGGAGGTATCATTACGAAAATCTTGGTACCAGATAGATTCGGTAATAAAGAAAACATTGTATTACGTTATCAAGACTATGACCAATATGAAACAAACCCATTTTATTTAGGAGCGATTATTGGACGAGTTGCTGGAAGAATTAAGAATGCTACCATCCAGATCAAGAACTCGGAATATAAACTAGATCAAAATGAAGGTTGCCATCATTTACATGGCGGCAAAAAAGGGTTTCATAATGTTTTATGGAAATGTAACACATTTCAAGAGAAAGACGGAATTGGTGTGACTTTTACGTATACGAGTCCGGATGGAGAAAGTGGTTATCCTGGAAACGTGAACGTAAAGGTTACATACCGATTAACAATAAATAATGAATTTTTTATTGATTATGTGGCGACAACTGACAAAGAAACCGTCTTAACACTTACGAATCATTCTTATTTTAATCTAAGTGGAGATTTAAAAAATACGGTTTCGAATCATGAAGTTATAATTGATAGTAGTAAGATCCTCAAATTAGATAAAGACTTAATTCCCTTTGATATAGTAGAGGATGTTAGTGAAACAGAATTCGATTTTAGAAGAGGTCGATTGTTACAAGAGGGATTTGTATCACATAATGAACAAAACCAGTTGGTAGGATGGGGGTATGACCATTATTTTTTATTTGATAATCAAGCTGCAAATCAGGTAAAAGTAACAGATAATGAGAGTGGAAGGATAATGAAAATAAAAACGAATCAACCGGGAATGGTTATGTATACAGCAAATGGAATGCAAGAAGGTATTATGTTAAATAATCTTAAATCGAAAAAATATTTGGGTGTATGCTTTGAAACACAAGCTCCGCCAGCATCTTTATGGTTAAATGATTTACCTTCCATTACTTTATTACCGAATGAAACATATAGACAACAAACAATATTTTCATTTGGAATTGAATAAGATAATAATTGATGACCGAAATTAGAAAAGTTTTTTCTGATTTCGGTCGTATTTTTTTATTTATATTAGCTCAAATATTTCTATCAATACTAGGGATATTGCGCCTAATAGAGTTGCATCGTCAACGTGGCAAATGTTTGTAAACAGTCTTTATTTCCACAGCCACAAATTTCTCCATTGATATCGATAGTCATGTGATCAACTTCTCCCGCAAGATCGTGGCACCGTGGTATAACTTTCCATTAACTACTACGCCTGCTCAGACACCGCTTTCTAATATTATATAGCAATGCACGGTGTTGTTGATGTAGAAAACGGGATTTCATTACTTACACCAACTTTGGAACTTGTTAATTGATTTGCCCGTCCTCGACGCACACACATTTGTTATATGGTGTATTTCTATGAAAAAGCCTGTGCAGTAACTGGCTATTTACTTGGTGTAAATCCATTTGACCAGCCCAGGAGTGAAAGTTGATAAGCAAAATATGTTTGAGATGCTTGGGAAACCGAGGTATGGAGAGTAAAACTTATTGGGAATTGAATATTGAAAAATATATCAGGATAGTAACATGATTAATACTTATGTTACTATTTTTTTATTTGTTAATTATATAATTTTTATTTTTATTTTCATGTAAATAGTCCTTTAATACTAACTCAAATAGTTATCAACTAAGCATATTCT
>NZ_JBPPZG010000065.1:0-328 GCF_051918545.1 Pseudogracilibacillus amylolyticus (SeqCode)
TGAACTCAATTAGGGGCACGCAAGAGGTTCTCACGTTACCCTACGTGATGTATGAACTCAATTAGGGGCACGCAAGATGTTCTCACGTTCCCCTACGTGATGTATGAACTCAATTAGGGGCACACAAGATGTTCTCACGTTCCCCTGCGTGATGTATGAACTCAATTAGGGGCACGCAAGAGGTTCTCACGTTACCCTGCGCGATGTATGAACTCTGGAATGTCAACACTTTTTCAGACAGCTATTTTTAGGGGAACTTTTTGTTATACATAGATAAATTCATGTGCAAAAAAACAGCTCGCTATATTCGATTACTGCACCTGTTCGT
>NZ_JBPPZG010000065.1:338-17507 GCF_051918545.1 Pseudogracilibacillus amylolyticus (SeqCode)
GGAAAATACGGCTTTTTTCATAAAATCTTCATTTCACTTCACTGGTAAAATCTCTTTTAAGCCCCTTCCATCATATCCCGTCTACGATAACCAACATAACCAATTACTATCAGCATAAGACTAATACTTGTTAGGATAATAAAAATGGAAGCATCAAAATCCTCCATAGGCATCTGTGGAATCCAGCTTTGAATCGCTGTTTTAAAGAACCATTTAGGTAAGTCTAATATGCCGCCAAAATAATTTAGTAAAAAAGAGTAGGCAAGATACACATAAACTACTTTACCCAGTTTCGGTGCCCAACCGAGGGCTAAAGCTGCAAGACCTGTAAAGAATAAGACGGTTGGTAAAAAATTGTAACCAGCAATAAGGAAATCTATTACATTCATCGTTGAACGATCTCCCATAGCCGCGACAGCCGTTCCGCCAAGACCACCAGCTGCGAATAAAATTCCAATTAGACTTACGGTAATTGCTATACCAATGCTGGTCCAGTAAAGCTTACTGCGGGTCACTTTTGTAGCAAAAAGCTGACTCAAGTGTGAGCGATTTTCTTCAGAAAACAGCTTATTTACAATGGCAATTGGTAAAATCGAAACCAAGCCAATCATGACCATCATAATCGTGCCTGTAAAGGATTCTTCGATGGAAAAACCTGAGTGAGAAAACATTTGCTTCATCATTTCATTACTTTCAAGAAAGGTCTGCATGTCACCATATATCGAACCGTAAGCAGCACCCATCACAACAAAAGCTACCAACCAACTAATGATCGTGCCTTTGTTAATTTTGATAAATAATCCACGGACTGACAATAAAGATTTCTTTGCGCTTTCGCGACCTTCTCTTGTAGGCAAATAACCAGCCCCCATATCACGAGCTCCTTCCAGGGAAAAAGCAATCATCACCATGAGGCCACTGAATATCAAAGCAAAAATAAGTGGAAGCCAATTATTTTCCGTAAAAGGATAGGTTAAATAGGTCCATCCCAATGGATTGATCATTGAGAAGTTCACATTAGCTACATCTGTCCCCGCTCGCACAATATAAAGCAGTCCTATTATTCCAAGAGCTGAAGCCGTTGCGCCAGAAGAAGTTGGCATAATTTGCGCCATAACGAGAGCTATTGCAGCACCAATCATACCAGCCATTCCGACGGATGCCCCGAATAAAAACGCACCTTCTGCAGAAATCGTTTCCGCGCTAAAGCTTATCATTACTACCCCAATCAAAAGTGCTAACAATACATTTATAAAAACGATTTCGATTATTGAAGCAAGAGAATTTGCTTGGCGTCCGATTTGAAAGGAGCGGACAAGCTCAGTAAGACCAAGTTCTTCTTCTTTACGAGTATGACCTATCACGTGTAAAACAGCTAAGATCATCGCAAACAAACTACAAAACAGTAACATTTCATGCGCATACATTGCTCCCAACGTATAATTAGTTGCTGTTTCGATTGGCGTAGGGCCAACCATCGATATCATTGCGGGATTTTGTAAGGTTTCAAACATTCCAAGCAAACCTTGCCCTTTTGCTATTTCTTTAAATGCCGGGACAAAACCAGCCGAAAACAAGCCAAGTCCTAACACCCAAATAATTATTTTTTTCCAATCACGTTTTACATATTGGATAAACAATGTATCCCATCGAGCAAATTTTTCTTTCATCGCATATCATCCTCCTTTCGGGAGTTAGCCTTCATAATGACGCATGAATAGATCATCAAGTGTTGGTGGGACAGCTTCAAATTTTTTGACCCCTAATTTGGTTGCTTGTAATAAAATATCATTCATATGTTGGTTATCAGCAGAGAATGTCGCCTGATTATCTTTTTGTGTAAAATCATGTACCCCATTTACAGTGGCCATTTCAGCAACATCGCCTTCTGTAGCTAACGTTACCGTAGAACGAGTTAAATGCCGTAATTCATCAAGGGTACCAGTCTCCACGATTTCACCTTGGCGGATAATAACTACTTTATCCGCTAACCGTTCCACTTCACTTAAAATATGAGAGGACAACAGAATGGATTTGCCCGATTCTTTGATTTTTTCCACTTCTTCTTGAAAAATATGTTCCATCAAAGGATCAAGTCCAGAAGTTGGTTCATCGAAAATATATAAATCCGAATCAACAGATAATGCTGCAATCAAACCAACCTTTTGGCGATTCCCCTTTGAATAGCCTTTCGCTTTTTTCTTTGGATCCAGCTCAAAGCGTTTAATTAAATAATCGCGTTTTTCCTTGTCACCAGCCCCATGCAACTTTATGAACAAATCAATAATTTCTCCGCCTGTAAGATTTCCCCACAAAGTGACATCCCCGGGTACATAAGAAATGCGTTTATGAATTTCAATGCTATCTTTCCAAACATCCTTCCCGAATATTTCGGCACTGCCAGCATCACGTTTGATAATTCCTAACAACGTACGAATGGTTGTAGATTTACCAGCACCATTCGGACCAATAAATCCAACAACTTCTCCCGCCTCTACCGTGAATGTTACATCACTTAATGCTAGAAACTTGCCAAATCTTTTCTCTAAACCTTGCACTTTTACAACTTGTGTCATACCATGGACACTCCTTATTTTAAAGATTTAGACATCTCTTATTTAGGTAAAAGTCGATGAATAAACATCGACACACTGTTTCGTTAAATCCCCGTTTCCAACACGCTCACCCTTCATACTATTTGTAAAAACTGTCCTTTAGAATTTTAGAATAACTCTCCCATTCTCTTAGATACTGCTCCCCAAATTCGCTTATATTTTTAAACGTATTTATTTGTTTTAGACCTTTTTCCCCGAATCCGAACATCGTCCAATTCAAGATCTCAATCGCTTTCTCGACATCAAGCCCTTCACGGAACTTTGAGTAATCGATCTGATCGTACATTTTTTTCGTACTCTTTTCATAGATAGGATCAACCTTTTGCTTAATAATTTCCTTTACTTCAGCTGATTCCTCTTCTGTGGCGGCGAGCAGGAAATCAAAAACTTGCGGGAATTTTTGTTGAATATGCAATTTTTTCAATCCAATATTTTCAATTCTTTTAAATATATCGGTTTCGTTCAAATCAATTTCTTCCACAATTCCTTCAATAATTTGCGTACTGTACTCGATTAAATAGACATAAAGATCTTTCTTGCTATTAAAATAATTAAATAATGAACCTTTAGAGATGTTCGCTCTTTTTACAATTTCATTTGTTGACGCTCGATCAAAACCACTTTGGACAAATTCCATTATTGCTGCATTAATAATTTCTTGTTGTTTTTCTGTTTGTAAGTTAAGAAACTTAGAGTAAATGGTGAAAATCTCCTTTCTGTCAAATGAGATTGACCATATCGGTCACTCAAAGTATAACTCTAATGACCGTTCTGGTCAATAGATATTATGAAGAAATGTAAGTTTTATTTTAATAAAAAAATTAAAGAGTCCTAGATGGATCAAAATGGACTCTTTTAGAGAAGTTTGTGTGTAATTATTCAAGGGAGATTTATTTTTTAAATTCTTTAAATTCATCAATATAGAAAGCCACATAACCACATTTTGGACATATAGCCGCCTTAGGTTTTGCGGAAACATTATTGAAAATCCCTTGACCCTTTTGGGTAATTTTTATACCGTACATTCCTCTTTCGACATTTACAGAGCAATCTTCTATCATTTCAGTTTGACATTGATTACATACCCTTTTCATTTGAATGCCCCCAATTATTTTATTCAAATTAAATGGTTCAGTATGTTGAAATCTAACATTCCAACCTATCAACGTAATTGTATCAAACCTCATTTCAAGGTTACACTAAAGCAAAAAAAGCTCCCTTAAATTGATATGCTCCCAATCAATGACCAATCTGGGTAATAGATAAGTTTTATTTAGATTAGGAAAATTTGATTATAAATGTAAAGAGCCCATTTTGAAACGAGATGAATCAAAATGGACTCTTTTAGAGAAGTTTCACTTTATATACTTGTATTTTATCGTTATACTCAAGTTATACAGCGTTTAGAAGGGGTATCATCAATGTCTTTAAATAAAAGAAAAACATATCCTTATAGCAATATTGAGATGCTTCCGGGAGATATTTTATATTCTACGGTTGGAAGATCCACTTATTATGTCGGTCATACTGTCATTGTCGGATCTGATTACACGATGAAAGAAGCGATACCGGGAAAACCCTCCGGTCATTCGTTAACTGCCGAACAATTTTGGCATCGGCATCATCCAAGGGATCAAATTACATTACTACGCTCAAAAGCCGGTGCAAATGAAGCTGCGAAATGGGCTACAGATCATCTACACCTTGTAAAAGAGTATACTGTTTTAAATCATAATATTGAGTCGATAGAGAAAAACTATTGTTCTAAATTAATTGTTCAAGCCTATTATTACGGAGCAAATGTGAAGTTAACAAATTACTTAAATCGGTTTATTTCACCGCAATTTTTAAAAAGAACGAAAAGGTTAGAAAAAATTGCAGTATTTATAAAAGCATAAAAGACGTTTACAATGACATATAAAGTCCATTGAATGTGATTAGAAAACTATCTTACAGTCCACCGAACCTTCTTTTGCGTTGTCGATACTCTTCCAGCGCATCTAAAAAATCGTTCTCGGAGAAATCTGGCCACAAAACATCCGTAAACCAGAACTCTGTATAGGCTAGTTGCCAAAGCAGGAAATTACTCAGACGTTTTTCCCCGCCGGTACGAATAAGCAGGTCAGGATCTTGGATATCAGCCGTATACAAATATTTTGAAAGCTGCCGTTCATCCAGTGCATCCAATTCTTCCAGTGATAATTTCGTGTCGTTTAAATCTTTTACCATTGCTTTCATCGCATTCAGAATCTCGTTTCTGCTTCCATAGTTGAGCGCAATATTCAGTTGAAGACCGTCATTGTCACGAGTACGGTCCATTGCATACTGTAGCGTCTCGTGAGTAGAGGCCGGAAGCTCATTCATGTCGCCAATTACTTTAATACGTACATTATTGGATATAAGGTCTGGCAGATAAACATGTAAAAACTCTTTAGGAAGTCTTAATATAAAGTTTACTTCGGACCTTGGACGTTTCCAGTTTTCCGTGGAGAACGTATAAAGTGTCAAAACCTTCACCCCAGATTTAACTGCCGCCTTGACAATTTTAAATACGACAGATACTCCTTCTTTATGTCCAGCAACTCTAGGCAAGCCCCGATTCCTCGCCCAGCGTCCGTTTCCATCCATAATGATAGCTATATGTTCCGGTGTATGACCTTCCAGATATGGTAAGGGTTCGTTCGTTTGTAGTTGGTTTAAAAAAGGGATTTTCATTGATCGTGTTCATCCTCTCTAAAATGTTTTGAAATGAAGGAACAGGTTCATTGTCCAAGCCCTAACAAGAAGCCTACCTGAAACGATGCTCATGTCCCTATTTTCCTTGCCTTAATCTGCTTTAACGTTGCTACGATAAGAAAACTAACGATCACTAATAATACCCATGAGCTCACCTTCCCCAGATGAACAAGACTCCATGCAACGGTTTGGTTTGGATACTGCCAAGCTCCAAAAAACGTTGCGATATTTTCAGCTATCCAAATAAAAAATCCAATCAGAACAAATGAAAGTGCAAGTGGCATCCGGTAGCGAATTCCATTCACCTCGTAAGATACCCACGATTTCCAAAAGACGATAATTACAAGAACGGATAACCAAAAGCGGACGTCTATCCAGTAATGATGAGTGAAAAAATTTAAGTAGATCGCTGTAGCTAGTGGTACAACTGCCAAAAGCGGTGGCCAATTAACGAGCTTAATTTTGAGCCTTCTCCACGCCTGACAAAGATAACTTGCTACACTTGCATACATAAAACCGCTATACAATGGCACTCCAAAAATTTTGGAATACCCTTCCCCTGGGTAAGACCAGGATCCAATATATACCTTGAAAAGTTCAAGCGTAAGACCAATAAGGTGAAATAATGTGATTACCTTTAGTTCATCCCGTGTTTCAAGTCCTGAACGTACCATCCAGACCTGCATCAGAAGAAAGATGATGAGCAGCCAGTCATACCGCGGCAGGAAAGGAAGCGACATAACTTGTGTAATGGCCAATGAAGCAAAAATAACGACAGGAAATAAACAGGATAGTGCCTGCTCCCACCCAAAATGAAAAAGTCCTTTTAGAGCTGTAATCATTTGTTCCTTAAAAGTCTTTTTCTTGGAATCATTTCGAATAGATAAATCCATGAGTAACCCTCTTCCTACTTTATTAATCTTGGATATCTTCATCACTTCTGTATTCTAAAATATCTCCGGGCTGACAATCTAACGCCTTACAAATCGCCTCTAAGGTTGATAAACGAATCGCTTTTGCTTTTCCATTCTTCAATATAGAAAGATTTGCCATCGTGATCCCAACCTTATCCGAAAGTTCCGTCACACTCATTTTTCTTTTAGCCAACATCACATCAATATTGATTATAATTGCCATGTCATTCACCTCAGACCGTTAAATCATTTTCCGATTTTATATCAATCGCTTCTTGTAAAAGTTTTTTGAGAACAGCAGCAAAGACTGCAATTACCATGGAAGCAAAAGTAATAATCAACCCGATTACTATAAGACCTGGTGCGTCATCCCACTCCGCTACGACATAGATGAACGGCAGAGCCACCATATAAAAAACACTAATTAAAATGGCACAGCTTCTTATATTCTTTAAAGCTTTTACAGAAATTTGCGAGAAAGCCTCGTTCTTGTCAATATAACGTAATAGTTTTAACGCTTGATACAATGCAAAATAAAACGGTATCGCCGACACATACATTAAAAGTAAAATGCCCAATACCACATATGTAAACTCTGAACCTTTTCCTGTTTGTGCAAAAGCCTGAATCGCTATCCGCGGCAATCCAAATATGCATAAAGCAAAAATCGGAACTCCAATTAAAATCACAGCTATCCTTAAAAACAATGTAGATCCTAGTTTCATTAAAAACACCTCACTTATTAATTTCAAACTTTATTTTAATACATTATTTATCGTTTTACAATAAATAATTAACCTAATTCAATATTTATTTATTGAAATTGTATTCAACCAAAATAAAAAGCATTCCTCTTTACGAGAAATGCTCATTAAAACATATTCAATAGTTGAAGGAGTATCAGCCTTAAAAATCCACCCTTTAGATTTCTAAGGGTCGTATGTGGCGTGCGAATATGCGTTCTTATTTTTATTGCTATCTATTTAGCTACTATGCTAGAATAGTAGCAACAACTACAAATGTATAGTGGGCGGTTGGCCATCTTCCTTACAGAAGGGAGGTGGTAAAATGACGACTTTCGAAGCATTAAGCTTAGTAGCTCAATTTAGTTTATCCATTGTAGCTTTACTTACATTAATTGTTAGCGTCGTCATTTTCTTAGAAAAAAAGAAGTAACCGCCCCCGATCAATGGTAAGCGATTACTTCTTTAGTAATTAATACATTGGTCAGCCGCTCTTTATGCGGACTGTAGTTGCTGGTACTTGAGCAGTTCCCGCTGCTTGAGTACCTATTTCTAATTATAGTATAAAATGAAATAAATATACTGTCAAATTACTTTTAGACCCTGGGTATTATAAATTGATTACTTCTAACAAAGCTTTAAACATTGCCGATGGACTTTTCTCTAACATGTTCATAGATAAAGTCTTTGTATACTGGCCTTTTGAAATTATAAGTTTATTCCTATCCCGATCTATGCGAATCGTAATTTCTCTAATTTCACCATAATTGGTTACCCCATTCTCAATCCCTACATCTTTTTTCAGGTATAAAGCAACATATTTTGCTTCTTACCAACCTGTTTTCAATACATCTGTGCGGATCAAATAGCACTTCTCATGCAGTTCTCATATATTTTTTTGTACTAACCGAGTCCAACAATAATTTTCTCATCAACCTTCGACTTCCATTCTTCTATCGTTCCTCTTGGTAAAATTCCTTCTTCGTGGATCTCTTGCGGGCTTTTATCGATAAGTCTATCTACCACCCTTTCTACTAGTGATGTGGCATTAGGTAATAAAGGGAGACCTCCAATATTCACTTCATCAATACTTTTATAAAAATGATGCTCGCTATACATATCTTCATCAAACCATGGAAAAAGAACATAGGCCCCAAAAGAAGTCTTTTCATAAGGGCCTTCATATGAAGATACGATTGCATCTCGATATCGATGCTCTAGGGCTCCATTTATTTCTATTAGCTCTACAATTGCCTTATTAATAACATCTTGATGATCTTTATAAGCATCTTTTAAAAACAAGTATTTTAGCGAAAGTTTTTTTGTGAAATCTGTCGCGGATTAATTTCGTCTATTTCTTTTAAAAATCTAATATTACCACTCGATTAAATTCAATCGTATTTGCAAGATCCAATACTTTACTAAATGGATGAGTTGTTATTTTCACTTAGGAATTGATTTCATTTAATTAAAAAATACAGTGAACTTACTAATTTTCTAGAAAGATTACCTGAAATGAGTAGGATAGAAATGCTTTTAATTATAAACGAATCTTTTCCACCTCAATTAGGGGCACGCAAGATGTTCTTGCGTTCTCCACCGTTTGTAGTGGAGGGCAGTCGATTCCTACGGGAAAAGCCGTGTCCACGGAAAGCGTACTGCCTGGAGGCGGAAATAAGCAGTGCAGTAGCGAGGTTAACCGAAAAATTACCCCAAGTTACTGCACAGTCTATGGATTTTGCTTATGAATAACAAATACTTTTGGCAGGATGTTCTAATGATGTATCTCAACTCTTTAAAAGTACATGAGAAAATTGTTTAATTAATGTGCTGCCTTCTTTTTCATCTCACGCCACGCTTTTGGTATATATACACAGTACGGTTCACTTTCCATATAATCGCCAGTAATGTTGTACGCACGGGATCTCGATCCACCACAAACATGACGGAACTCGCAAACACCACATTTTCCTTTATATTTATCAGGATTACGTAAATTTTGGAAAACTTCGGAATCACGATAAATTTCAGCAAGTGGAGTTACACGAACATTGCCTGCTTTTATTGGAAGTAAACCACTCGGATAAACATCTCCAGTATGTGAAATAAACACAAAACCATTTCCATCATTCACTCCACGAGGAGCACGTCCTAGACCATCAATATGAGTAATATCACCTGTTGTTAATGAATCTTCGTAAAAAATATGATCACGATCGCTTTTTCCTTTCTGTTCACGTATTTTATTTTGAATCACAACACGACGATAATGCTGTGCGGCAGTTGTTTTAATATCAAAAGGTGCCCGTTTAGACAATTGATATAGCCAGCGTAATGTTTTTTCATGCTCAGCAGGAGAAATCATATCAGATTCCTTTCCTCTTCCTGTTGGCACCAGGAAAAATACGCTCCATAACACACAGCCGAGACGTTCGACCATCTCTGCCATTTCATCTAAATATGGATAATTATAGCGAGAAATAACAGTATTAATTTGTAAAGGCATTTCAAGTTCGTGTAAGTATGAGATAGCTTTCATCGTTAAATCATATGACCCTGACACCCCGCGAAAATGATCATGTACTTCTGAGTTATGACCATCAATACTAAACGCCCATCTAGCAATACCGACTTCTTTTGCTCGTTCCATTGCCTCTTTTGTAACATTCGGTGTAGCGGACGGTGTCATCGATACACGAACACCTTTTTTAATTGCATATTCTGCTATATCAAACATATCTGGTCGTTCTAACGGGTCGCCACCTGTGAAAACAAGCATTGGATTATTCATCTCATAAATTTGATCGATTAATTTTTTACCTTCCTCAAAATCTAATTCTAGCGGATGACGATGATACTGCGCTTCAGCTCGGCAATGCAGACATTTAAGCTGACAAGCACGTGTTAATTCCCATATAACAATAAACGGGTTTTCATTATAGTCTACTGGAAACATAAGAATCCCTTCCCTTCGATGTAAAAAATGCGCTACTAGAGGCATTAATAAAACCCCTTGATGGAGCATTTTGCCAGTTTTAATTTAAATGTAAAAGATTTCACACGTAAAAATAACTTTTTATCTTTTGCCAATGGCTACTCTCCAAATCTCAGGTCCTTTTTCTAAATACTCCCAACTAAATAAGTCCGTTCTTTCTTGCATAAATTGATAATGAAGTGGACGAGGATCATGGTTATTTTGAAGTTCTAAATACTCTCCTGATTTTAGGTTATCGAATGAATCTAAAATAAACGGATGACGGTGCTTTGCTTCAATCTCAGATGCAATTATTGTTACTTTTAATTCTTTTGCCATTTTAAGCTCCTCCAAAAAGTGATGAATTTTTAAGCCACCGTAAGTATAACCTAGTCTTTTTGGAAAAACTGTGATGTAAATCACAAAGGATAAGTTTCATTATGATTGTTCTAGAATAGAAAAATTGCTTATGATAATATGAACGTAACGAATAAAAAGGATGTTGCCATATGAAAAATGAAGAAATGTTTACTTTTTTAAAACAATTCCCGATTTTTAAAGATTTAAATGAATATGAAATGGAACCAATTGTTGATTTTGCGAGATCAAAAAAGTACGAAAGTGGCACAATCGTATTTATGCAACATGAACCAATTACAGATGTATATTTTATTCAGCGAGGTAAAGTTAAAATTTATAAAACAGACTATGATGGAAAGGAACAAATTGTAAACGTCCTGCAAAAAGACGATATGTTCCCCCATCAAGGTTTTTTTAGGAAAGGAAATTATCCTGCTCATGCAGAAATTTTAGAAGATGCTTTATTAGTTAATATTCCAATTATCTCTTTCGAAAATTTTTTACTAACACATCCGGAAATTAGTATTAAAGTGTTCCGCGTATTAGGAGAAATTATTGTTGATTTACAAAATCGTTTAGAGGAAAAAATTTTATATAATGTTTACGATCAGATCATCTTACTTTTGATGCGTCTTGCGAGGAAAAATGGAGAAATGGTCGATGAGGAGAAATATCGCTTAACAGTCCAATTAACAAATCGTGAATTAGCGAATATGATTGGATCAAGTCGTGAAACATTAAGCCGGACACTTACTCGACTGAAAAAGGAAAGAGTTATTGAAACAGATAAAGCCGGACATCTGATCATTGACTATCCGGCACTAGAAGAGAAGGTTCTCAATTAGGACACCCTCTCTTTTTTATTTTGGCAGATAAGAGCATAAGTGCAACTCATACTCTCGCCAAGCCTTGCACTTGCTCAGCATAAGTGCAACATCACCTGGCTTTCGCCAATCTGAGGAAGGCCGACTAAGAACAGGCTCTCTGCCTAACCGTTGGCATACTCCTGGTGATAAGGGCATGTTTTCTTTAATGATAAGCAAAGTTTTCTAAACTGCTTGTGGAAACAAATTGACATGATGATGGATCACTCTACATATTGTGAATTGACGTTGCCTCAAAAATAGTAAAAATTCAGGGCTTATGGGTTTCGCCGCGGGAGTCTCAAATAAGATTTTCCCGAAATCGCTATATTATAATCGAAATTTATCCGCCACTTACTGGTGGAATAAATGCAACAACGTCTCCGCTAGTAACAATTGCGTCTTCTTTGGAATATTCTTCGTTAACAGCCACCATTGCCTGGTCTAAGATTTCATCCATATCGTATTTGGATAAGTATTGATCTTTTATTTCTTTAACCGAAATATTAGTTGCATCAATTGTCAATTTACTACTACCAACTACATCTTGTAACTGAGCAAAAAATAACAATTCAATCAAAACATATCCTCCTCCTGGGGGAGCTTTTTTTCATACGAGACATTTTCTTTTTGATCCCCTATCCATTTTGTTCCATCTTCCCAATGTTCTTTTTTCCAAATCGGCACAATTTCTTTAATACGCTCTATTGCATAACGTGACGCTTTAAATGCTTCATCGCGATGGGGTGTAGATACTGCTATCGCAACGGCCACATCGGAAATATTTAACCGACCGATCCGATGGGCGATGGATACTTCAGCGCCAGGCCATGTAGACTTGATTTCTTCTCCAATCCGCATAAGCTGTTTGGTTGCCATTGGAATATAAGCATCATACTCTAAAAAAAGTGTCCGTTTTCCGTATGTGAATTCACGTGCAATGCCAATAAACGTACTGATAGCCCCTGCTTCTGGACGAATCACTTTTTCAATGCAATCGCTAACTTGAACTGGCTCATTTGTAATCCAAAATTTTTCCGTCAAAAAACCACCTACCTACACTCAAATTTGCTCTTCCTTAATTTAAAAGATTGATCCAAAACTGAATCAATCTTTAAGTAGTAGTTTTATATCTGCTAGAGAATATTAGTCCGGAATTCCTAGTGCAATTTTTGCGTAACGGGACATTTTATCTTTACCCCAAGGCGGATCCCACACAATATTTACATCTATTTCCTTAATTTCTGGAATATCAGCTAAAGCACGTCTTACATCAGCTTCAATATGTCCAGCTAAAGGACAACCCATTGATGTAAGTGTCATTGTTATTGTGCATAATCCTTCGTCATTTATATCAATATCATAAACGAGCCCCATATTAACGATATCGATACCTAGTTCAGGGTCAATTACGTTTTCTAGTGCGCCCATAATATTTTCTTTTAAGGCTTCATCCATTTTATTACCTCCTTGTTAGGTTCTATCTATATTTAACCATATTTTTTCACATTTTTGAAATAAATCAGCAATTTTATTGATAACTTTCTCATTTAGCATTTTAGCTTATAAAAAGGTTTGAAACCATTTTGCAGTCTCAGTAATGGATGTTTTACTAATATGATGGCTGCGATTTTTTTCAGGCAAAAACTTAATATGATCATTCTTTTTATACAAATGTTCAATTTCCTCATAAAACATCTTACTTAACTTAAAAGGGACCACCTTATCCTCTTCCCCGTGCCAAATGAACAGAGGTCTGCTATGTAACATTTCTGGATCAAGTGAAATATCATATCCCTGTAACATATCAAGCACTTCATCTGCAGTCTCCTGTTTAATGGGTGTTTCATTCTGCTTATTATAATGATCGATCAACATTTTTGCATAATCCGTCATTTTAGCAGTTCCCATTAAAACAACTGCAGCTTTAATCCATGGATATGTTCGCAAAGCTCCATATGTTGTAATGCCTCCCATACTTGTGCCACCGATCCCTATTCGATCAGAATCCGCTAATTTATGTTCCAATAAATACGTTTTAATTTCTTTCAGTTCGTTAATATTTTTCATAACGATATTCCAAAAAGATAATTCTAAATCTGCTTTGACACTCGAATCATGGCGTTCTCCGTGCAAATAACTGTCCGGTAAAATAACTCGTTGACCATTTTGGGCAATTTTATAAGCAATTGTTAAACTGCTTTCTTTTTCTCCAGTAAATCCATGGTAATAAATTACTGTCGGTAAAGCTTTGTTGGCTTTATCTGCTTGAACAACTTCTAAAACCGGAATTGAATTAATTCGTTTGTTCATTATATGTATCATTCGTCAGATCCTTTCCGCACTGATATTACTATCATAAATGAATTGGTATTCATAAGTAAAGAAAGTAAATCTTATCAAAATTTTTAGTAAAAATACATATTTACTTGATCAACTAGAGATATTTCGTAATTTTTGCTACACTACTTGTAACGAGGTGATTATATGAGAAATAAACATATCATTGCAATTGATTTGGACGGGACAGTATTAACAGATGATAAAAAGATTGCTCCCCAAACTAAAGCAATGATCAAAAAGCTTATCGACGATGACCATATCGTTGTTATTGCAACAGGCCGATCAAATCGAATGAGTATTTTTTATTATCATGAACTTGAACTAGTGACCCCATTAATTAACTCAAATGGAGCTTACGTCCATCATCCCCAAGATAAAAGCTGGGGAAAATACCACACTCCTTTAAACCACAAAACGGCTATCGAAATTGTCGAGGCGTGTTATGAATTAAATTCAAAAAATATTATTGCTACTGTACATGATTCCATTTACTTGGATCAATTCGATCAAACGATTATTGATTTTTATGGATCTCAAGATGATGGATTTATTGTTGGTCGCATAAAAGAAAAATTACTTGAAAATCCTACATTAATGATGCTTTATCCCAATGAAAATAATTTGGATATACTTACAAATCATTTAAATGATTTACATGCAGAAGCAATCGATCATTGGAATTGGGGAGCACCATATCATATTATTGAAGTAATGAATAAACAAATGAATAAAGCAGAAGCTTTAAAAAAGATTGCTAATGAATATGGTATCCCAAAAGAAAGAATTATTGCATTTGGTGATGGTGCAAATGATATGGAAATGATCGACTACGCTGGTATTGGTGTTGCAATGGGTAATGCCATTGATGAATTAAAAACAATAGCCAAATATATTACAGATACGAATGAAGAATATGGAGTCGCAAATTTTTTAGCAAATTATTTTGAACTTTCGCATCCAATTAAATCTTAAAAAAGCAAGTTTTACCTTCAATAATCAATTTACTTTATACCATACTATAAGTGAACGTCATAGAGGCGTTCACTTTTGCCCTTTTAATTACTCATTTAACTGTTTTAGATTCTGGAGGGATCTAAGATGAGCGAGCATAAGAAAAAGAAAGAAACCAAAAAGGCAAAATCCACAACGACGTTTTCCGATCCGCCTGTTCATATTCACGAAGAAGAAACGTTAAGACAAGACGTTGAACGAAAACGTGAAGAAATGAAAAATAGTACTATTGGAGGTTTTTAATGATGGCAAATAACCTTTTTGAACAAGCGAAAGAAATGGTGGCTAACCTGACGAATATGAATCAAAACAGTCAAGGTGGTCACGCTCCTAACGCTAGCGACAAAGAAGCTGCCAGAAAAGCAATTCAAGCTGCATACAATGATGCGACCCCTGAACAGAAAAAGCAGCTTGACCAATTCGAACAACAGTTAGATGAGAGAATTAATTTGCACTCGTAAAGAGTTCTGTTTTTAGCCATTCCATCCCCATTATTTGCTAAGAAAATTACGAATTCATTTATAATAATGAAACCGAATTTATACTTTAGCAAAAGTTTAGATGACCATCTTCTATGTGAAGATGGTCTTTTTTTAAAAAATATGGTACATTTGTTGTAAGAATGTAGTTACAGGAGGGATATCATGGGAGTAAGACCTGAAACAACACCTAATCCTAATGCAATAAAATTCACTTCGGATAAAATGATATTTGAAGGCACCAACAGTATTTCTGTGATGCCTGGAGATACAAGTGAGTATGAGATTCTAAATGATTTGATGAAGTTAGATGATGTCGATAATGTTTTTGGTTATCAAAATTTTATAACAGTAAATAAACACTTTGATGCCGAATGGGATAATTTAATAAAGGAAGTATTAGACATTTTTGAAAAACACGGTTATTAATACATACCTTGGAAAAATTAGACGACAAAAATTATGTCGTCTTTTTTTTTGTTGTAAAAAGCTTCTAAAACAGTGGGAAATGCCTGTGAAATTTAATCACGAAGATTTCAATTTTTTCCGGAAAAAACCACGCAGAAGTAAGTTGTACCAATTTCGCCATATTTTTATTATATTTATTTGACGAATTCTGTCCCCTCTTGTAGTGAGTTGTAAAAGATAGGAAAATAAATATATGGCTTATTAGAGGTGATAAACATGCCTAAATATGTAACTCATTGCGCCTTCTTTTTTCTTGCTATAACAGCACTTTCAGGTGTTTGGATGCGTCTTTATGCAATAGCCACACCAACACAAATTGTAGCGTACGACCATATTTTACACGCTCATTCTCATGCAGCTATTTTGGGTTGGACATTTCTAGCCGTATTAATTATCTATTTTAAATTAGCTTGGAAACATGTACAGCAAAAAAAACAGGCAACTATACTGATTATCATAACATTTCTCATAACATTTAGTATGACTATTACATTTATATGGCAAGGTTATGCGCTTTATTCAATCATACTATCAACAGCACATATACTTATTGAGTATTGCGCAATCATTTTTGTCTATCGTTCCCTAAAAAAAGTTCCAGATATACCAGCTGTAAGTAAAACATTTATTAAAGGTGCTTTACTAACTCTTTTTATTTCAAGTATTGGTCCTTGGTCGCTCGGAGCAATTGGATCTCAAGGTTTACAACATTTACCTATATTTGATATGGCTGTTTATTTTTATTTACATTTTCAATATAACGGCTGGCTCTATCTCATTTTGATTGGACTCTTTTTATACTTGCTTGTAAAAAAAGGTATCAGCTTACCGACCAAATTATTGAAAGTTAGTTTCTGGGTTCATATCTTTGCTCTATTCCCAGGTTATTTACTGTCTGTTTTATGGTATGACTTTGGAGTGATAGGCATTGTCTTCGGAGCACTCGGTGCGCTTGGACAATTAGTTGGAGTATTTACGCTTTGTTATGCAATTTTTCAAATTAGATTTGATATTGCGAAAAATTTTAGTAAACGAATTCGACTTCTACTCGGTCTGAGTTTTTTGCTGTTATTATCAAAAACTGTAATGGAATTAGCACTGCTACACCTTCCTTTTGCAAACCTTATTTATGAGACGAGATCAGTCGTAATTGGCTATTTACACTTAACATTACTCGGGTTTATTAGTTTATTAATATTGAGTTTGTTTCAAATGGGACAATTATTGAATGAAAAAAATTCATTTGTACGAATGGGATTAGCGACTTTTATTATAGGATTTACCCTAAATGAAATAATTCTATTTTTATCAGGACTTTTCACATGGCTTGATTTAACGGATTTACCATTTGAAAATGAACTACTTTTATTTGCTTCAATCCTTTTATTTGCAGGTACTCTATTTATATGGAGTAGCGTTTTTAAACAAGAAAATATGCTTGCAATTGAAAAAAGAACATTAAAAAAAGCTACTTAATTTTTACTTGGGAGAGGAACGTGTCGCCTATGGATAATGTTGTGCGCTAACGCTAACGTCGATGATATCTTTCGGGATGTTATTGGCGTTTCGCGTTTCTTCTTGAGCAACTTTCGCCTTGACTGGAGCAACTTCCGCCTTAACTTGAGCAACCTCCACCTTGACTTGAGCAACTTCCGCCTTAACT
>NZ_JBPPZG010000066.1:0-17489 GCF_051918545.1 Pseudogracilibacillus amylolyticus (SeqCode)
AAAGCTTTTGCGAGCATATTTGTTTAATGAAAAAAGGAGAAGCGATCGTTAAAGGGAGATTGGATCAAATTAAACAAGATTACGGCTTCCGTAATTTAACGATTTCGAACAGTGAAGCTGTTGAAGCTGCACTTCATGATTGGAACATACCTTTTGAAAAAGGACAAGCGGACATCGTCGTGAAAGTGACGAATGATAAAGAAGCGATTCAACTTCTCAACCGATTCGAGAAACGCTCGATCCCCATTCGCAATTTCAGGATGTTAGAGCCGACATTAAATGAAATCTTTATTGAAAAGGTGGGATAATATGGGGAAATTTATGACCGTTTTTAAGTTTCATTTGAAAGACGGATTGACTTCGAAGTCATTTATCTTCGGTAATCTAATTACAATTGTAATTGTACTTGGGATTTTTGGCTTTAGTCATTTTTCGTCGAACGGGCCAAAGGATGAAGTCGCATTCATTAATCCAACGTCCTACAAAACAAATATCGATCAGCTAAATAAAGGCCTGAATTCGGTAAAACTGTTTTTACAAGAAGAAGGCGATCTGGCGCAATTAAAGAAACAAGTTAGAGACGGGGAGCTCGATGGCATTATCGAAATGAAAGAAAAGAACGGTTTACCCGCATTGACGTACACGTATAAATCTTTTGCTGATCAAGAGCTAGTGGCCATCCTAACTCAAAAAATCCAACAAGTAGGGATCCATAAAATAATTGCGGATTCGAACGTTAACCGGGAGGTTGCGGCTAAACTGGTAACACCCGTTCCAGTAGAAAACAAAGCATTAAAAGATACGACTGGAACAGTGGGGATCGTTTATATTTTCGTTATCCTAATGTATTTGTTAATCCTCGGTCAAGGTCAAATGATTGCAAATACCATTACTGCCGAAAAGGCATCGCGTGTTATGGAAATCATGATACCGAAAGTAAAGCCGATCTATATGATGTATGGAAAAATTCTTGTACAGTTAGTCACGGGACTAGTGCAAATTGTTATCATGCTTCTAGGCTTTCTTGCAAGTTACTCCTTAGGTTGGATTGATGGGAAACAATTTTCATTTTTCGGCTTTGATATTGATCTAAGCAATTTAACCGGAATCGTGGTTGCTTCCTTTATCATTTATTTTATTCTCGGCTATCTATTATATGCGATTGGATATGCAGCAGTCGGTGCTGTCGTAAGCCGAACGGAAGACTTAGGTTCAGTTTCTTTCCCGATTATTATGTGCATCATGGTGGCTTTTTTTATCGGAATAAGCTCCATCTTTAACCCTGCATCAACACTTGTTGTTGTTAGCTCCTATATCCCAATTACATCACCGATTGTGACATTTTCAAGAATCGTATCCGGCGAAGCGGGATATGCGGAGATGGGCATTACCATCGTCATTCTTCTAGCTAGCATTGCAATCATTAACCACTTGGCAAGTAGAATTTACGTGAACGGCGTCATGAATTACAGCGGAAAAGTGAAATTTAAAGATGTTATTCAAATGGCACAAAAACATTAAAATAAGCCATTTTACTAGTCTAAAAAAATCAGCATGGATGGAAAGGGTCTGCACTGGATAATATCATTATCGAACGTTTTTGGCGAAACATAAAGTACGAGGAGGTGTACTTAAAAGAATACGAGACTCCAAGGGAAACAAGGAAAAATATAAGGGACTATATAGATTTTTACAATCACGAACGTCCCCATCAGTCATTAAACTATAAAACACCAGCATCTATTTATTTCGGGTAGGTGGATCGCTGGTTGCCCACCACCATTGACCTTGCTTTTGTCCGTGTTCATTGAGCCCACGCAGGCCAAAAAAATAGCCTGAAGGGGCTGATTTTTCTTTAAATTGTACACGGACAAATCGATTCTAAGCATTCGTGGGCCCCCCTCCATCGCCTGCTAAGAATCGGGCACGGCGGTCAATGGCAAGCAGCTGTCGCTAAGGCTGGCTCTAACATCGAGTGGTTCTCATTTTCAGTGAGGCAAGTACTCGCTTTAACCGTGAAAGGGCAAAGACACAATATATTAACCTACCTTATTTTTAAAAAAGTATTGTCTTGACATTGGGGTTGACTTTAGTATTTGAAATAGCATCTATGCAAGTTTAAGAAGTAATATGATTATTAAGTGGAGAAAAGGAAATGGGGAGAAGCTATTGACTATACGAATTTTAAATGAGTCTGATGCTCAATTATACCAAGAATTACGTTTAAGTGCATTAAAAATCAACCCTGAAGCATTTGGCTCAACTTATGAGAGAGAGGCTAAATTCACTCTTGAAACTGTAGCAGAACGATTAAAACCAAACGATAACAAATTTGTCTTGGGTGCTTTTGAGGATAGAAATTTATTAGTGGGAATTGTGACTTTTATGCGTGAAAGTAGTCTTAAAATTGCTCACAAAGGGAATGTTTTCGGAATGTTTGTGAAGCCAGAAATGCGAGGACAAGGGTTAGGGAAATTGCTCCTGCTTGAACTGATAAAAAAGGCAAAAGATTGCATCGGTTTGGAACAAATTAATTTAACAGTGGTATCCAATAATGAGCCTGCAAAGAATCTATATAGATCCTTTGGATTCAAAATTTATGGAGTAGAAAAGAACGCTTTAAAAGATAACGGGAAGTATTTTGACGAAGATTTAATGGTTTTAAAAATTTAATTTTAATCTAGCGGAGGGTGTTATTTTACAAGAATAATGGGAGCACATATTATGAAGGTTTTCTTTGAATTTTACGCTTTATTAACATTAAAGTTTAATAAAATCTAAAAAAAGAGGTGAATGATGATTTGATATCTAAACCGAGGAAAGTAAAAACTCTTTTTCTTTTAATGGTTTGTGTATTTATCGCAACGGTTGCATTTGGGTTAATTATCCCGATATTGCCCGACTTTATGGATAAATTTAAAACAAACGGACAAATGATGGGGTTACTAGTAGCCACATACGGTATTATTCAGCTTTTTTTATCTCCAATTGCTGGACGTTTTGCTGATCGCTATGGTCGAAAAAGAATTATAGAGATTGGTTTAATTTGTCTCACTTTATCTCAATTAGTCTTTGCTTTTTCAGTTCATTTTTGGTTGCTATTTTTAGGGAGGTTTTTAACAGGTATCGCAGTATCACTTTTAATTCCCAGTGCTATGGCATGTATTATTGATATAACGACAGAAGAAGAACGTGCTAAGGGGTTAAGTTTCCTTAATGCCTCTATATCATTTGGTTTTGTCATAGGACCTGGAATTGGGGGTTTTCTAACAACGTATGGTTTATATGTACCTTTTTATTTTGCGTCTGCTATATCCTTTGTTTCCTTTTTACTGTCATTTTTTTTACTACCTGAGACCTTAGGGAAAAAGACACAGTTGACGGCAGAAGACAGCGTTTCCCCCCAACCAATGGTACAGCAATTATTACGTTCCATTCGAGCACCTTATGTTGTTCCATTGCTTTTGGTATTTCTCTATAGTGTAGCCTTATATATTTTTGAAGCCATTTTTGGGCTGTTTGTTGACAAACAATTTGGCTATACGGCAAAGGATATTGCGCTGGTAATCACAATTTCTGCATTTGTAAGTGTTATAATTCAACTGTCATTAACGAATAAATTTGTTTCCCTTTTTGGTGAATCGAGGGTTATGAATGGAACAATGATAGCGGGTGGCATTAGTTTTTTATTTCTCTTGTTCACCACACGCTTTTGGAGTATCTTATTGCTGACTTGTTTCCTTTATACCGCTACTTCCATCCTGCGTCCAGTTATCAATACAGTGTTATCCAAATTGGCAGTAAATGAGCAAGGATTTATTGCGGGTATGAATAATGCATATGTAAGCCTAGGGAGTGTGGTTGGTCCTATATTAGGGGGGATTTTATTTGATATTAACACTTATTTCCCTTATATAGTAGGAGTATTAGCCTTTTTGTCTGGTACAGTGCTTTTAACATGGAAGCATAATCCCTTATATCAACATGATCTAAAGCGTGAGAACAAACTATTTAATAATAACTAATGGGAGGATTTCAGTAATGTTCATGATAAAGAAGATAAAAAAGAAACAACCTTTTATAGATTAAAAGATGACGGACTTGTGAAAGCATATAGTCATCCGAATATTGATTTTGATCCTTTAGAGGAACAAGAACCCGATTATATAGAAGAAAAGGTGAAATTATTAGGAGTGATAGTATTGTCGAATTTTGAAGAAAATATAAAGGACATATTAAGACAAATAACTTCAAAGCCATTAATTATTATGATGTGTGGTGTAGCGGGTTCAGGGAAGACGACATTCGCACAACGCTTGGAAACAGAAGGGTTTGTACGTCTTTCGATTGATGAAGAGATTTGGAAGGTTAATGGACGTTATGGAATAGACTATCCTGCTGAGAAATATGGCGATTATCAAGTTGAAGCTGAAAGAAGGCTTCAAAATCAATTGATACGTCTGATTCAGGATAAACGAAAGGTTGTGATTGATTTTAGTTTTTGGCAAAAAGCCAAACGAGATGGATACAAACAGCTAATTGAAAAAGCTGGTGGTGAGTGGAGACTTATTTATTTGAAAGTTAGTCCTGAAATTATTCGCAAACGGTTGGATATACGGAGTAAAAGATTTGATGCAAATGCAGCTTTTCCTATCACGGAAGATACTTTAACTTCTTACTTAAACGGATTTGAAGTGCCTTCTTGCGAAGGGGAAGTAGTTATAGAGTCAATATGAAAAGTAGTTGACAATCTTGTTTTGATTCCTTATTATCATTTTATAAAATGATAATAATCCGGAGGTAATCCAATGAAAGGAAATGCCGATTTACTTCTTCATCCTGTGCGAATGCGAATTGTACAGCAATTGTTGCTAAATAAACCACTGACGATAGCTCAACTTGTGGAGATACTTGGAGATGTTCCTCAAGCTACGTTATATCGTCATATCAATCTTTTACTCAAAGCAAACCTTATTGAAGTCATTGAAACGAAAAAGGTGAAAGGAACAGAGGAACGTAAATTCGCAGTCAAAATGGATAACTTGCAAATTCCTGAAAGCGAAATTGAATCGATCTCACAGGAAGATCATATCCGTCATTTTTCCGTATTTCACGGTAATTTACTTCAATTAGCGACATCTTATTTGGCGAATACGTCCTCCGAACAGTATGAGCAAGAAGGGTTTAGCTATGCGTATGTACCTTTGCATCTGTCAGATGAAGAATTTCAGGAGCTTATCCAGTCCATTAATCAGGCGATTGGAAAAGTGATCAACAACGAGTTAACACCTGAACGAAACTCTAGAATTTTTGCAAGTATGTTTATCCCACAAAAACCACCAAAAGAGTAAGGGGGAATACATGTGCATTATGGTTATCATATTGGAATTGACGAAATTGGAGCATGGTTACCAGTAATTTTACCCATCTTAATCTTACATCTGATCTTATTTTCTGTGGCATTATGGGATTTATTAAAAAAAGATCAAAGTACAGATTATAAATGGTTGTGGGGTGCGATTATTATTTTGGTTAACATAATCGGCCCAATTTTGTACTTTGTCTTAGGAAGGAGGCAACGTACAGATGCACCTACTTCAAGTAAGTCAACTTCAAAAAATTTACGGAGATCATGAAGTCGTTAAAAGTATCAATTTTCATATTAATCAAGGAGAATGTGTGGCTCTTCTAGGTCCTAACGGAGCAGGTAAAACAACGATTATTAAAATGATTTTAGATATAAACAAACTAACAAGTGGGCAAATCTTGCTTAACGGAAAACGCCATGATCAAATGCGTAAACTTATTGGGTATTTACCGCAACACCCTACTTTTTATCCATGGATGACGGGAAGAGAATTACTTACATTTATGGGTGGCCTTTCAAATATAGAGAGGGAAATTTTGGAACAAAGAATCAACGAATTGCTGGAGCTGGTTGGACTGGGTAAGGTAGAAAATCAGCTTATTGGCACCTATTCGGGAGGAATGAAACAAAGGTTAGGGATTGCACAAGCACTTATCCATCAACCAAAATTACTGATTATGGATGAACCGGTTTCGGCATTGGATCCACTAGGACGCAGGGATATATTAGAATTGCTTAAAGTGATCAAACAGAAATCGACCATTCTTTTTTCAACACATATTTTGCATGATGCCGAAGAACTTTGCGATAAGATGCTGATCATAAATAAAGGGCAATTACTTGTTAACGGATCCATTCAACAAATTATGGAACAGACTCAAAAGCCAATCTTTAATATTCAGGCGCCTCAGTTAAGCGATTGGGTACACCAGCTTGTGAACGAAGACATAGTTGAATCCATTGAGCTAACAGGAAATGCAGCCAAAATTCGAGTGAAAAACATCGAGCAAGGGAGAAACTGGCTGTTAAGCAATATTTTAAATTTACATCTACCCATTCAAAAGTTTGAATTGGTACAGGAAAGCTTGGAAGAAATCTTTTTAAGGATGGTGAAGTCATTTTGAATCGCTTCACAGTTCTTTTGCAAAAAGAGTGGCTAGATGCAAAAAGAAGTTACAAACTATTATGGTTGCCCGTTGTTTTTATGTTTTTGGGCATCTTGCAACCGTTATCGTCTTTTTATTTACCAGAAATTTTAAAAATGGCTGGTGGGCTGCCTGATGGTATGACGATAACATTACCTGAGCTAACTGCTGGTGAAGTATTAGCTAGTGCCTTAACGGATCAATTTGACCAATTGGGCTTAATCGTGATTGTGATGGCGACGATGGGGATCATCGCAGCAGATAAAAATAATGGCATGTTAGCGTTTATTCTGACGCGCAATACGACACTTGTTGAATATTTGCTAAGTAAGTTATTGGGGCATGCAGTTATGATAGCAGGTTCCATATTCATCGGATTTCTGTCAGCCGTATTTTATACTTTTTATTTATATCAAGCTGTTTCCGTGGTTAGGATTGCAGCAGGGTTGGGAGTTTATTACATTTGGTGTTTATTTATATTGGCCTTTGTAATCACTATAGGAGCTTTATTGTCTAGAACACCGGCTATTGCATTGCTGTCTATTTTTGTTCTAATCTTTTTGAAGACTGTTACTATGCTGGGGGGAGGATTCCAAGTCTTAAATCCAGCGCATTTATCCAATCAAGCTGTTAGCATTATAACGTCAGGGAATGTGTTACCTCATTTTTTCACCACAATGACTGTATCCATATTCCTTATTGTATTCTGCTTATTATTTGCAACATCGTATTTATCCCGAAAGGAATTGCCTTCTATGTGACTTCTTTCATCGAGTCACTGGTTAAATAATCCATGGGTAATTGGTTATATAAATTGGAGGAGATATAAGATGAGTTTTCAAGTTGTGGCGGGGGATCGTGAGTTATTACTGAATATTTCAGGATGGACAGCGGCTTTGACTTTGAGGAAGGAGATTAAAATATCGTACACCTCCATTGAAGAAATTCAGTTGGGCAAATTTCATTTTCCATGGACAGCAGCTATTAAGAAAACAGGCATTACGACATTTGGCTATAAAGCTGGAATATTCATGATTGAAGATAAAAAATACTTTTTAGCCTATCATAACCAAAATGAAGTCGTCATACTTCAATTGAAGTGTTGTGAGTTTGATCATGTTGTATTTGAAAGTGAAAACCCTAGACAATTGGTTCACGAAATGATGAGGAATTGCCCTTCAATCAATCTTAGAGAAAACGCACAAAGGGAAGATGAAATATGATCGAAAACCGCTTTCCTATTCTAATTTTTACTGCATCATTAGGATCTGGGCTGATTGCAGGATTATTCTTTGCATTTTCGGCATTTGTCATGAAGGCTCTCTATCGGCTCCCTCCAGAGCAGGGAATTTCGGCTATGCAGTCCATAAATAGCGTTGTGCTAAATCGGCTATTCTTTACAGTATTTATGGGGACATCTCTTGTTTGTTTCCTACTTGTGATTATTTCATTATTAAATTGGCAAGAACCGATTGCCATTTATATATTTGTTGGTAGTTTGTTTTATCTTCTGGGAAGCTTGCTGGTTACGGCGGTATATAATGTTCCACTAAATGATGCATTAACCAATGTAATAGCTACAGATGCAGAAAGTTTGGAGCTATGGAAAGAGTATTATTTAAAATGGACATCATGGAACCATGTTCGGACTATTTCAAGTTTAGCCTCATCAGCACTCTTCGTCTTCGTTCTTTGGCGAATTTAGACCAAAATGGAATGGGGGATGAGGTTTCATATGAGTTATCGTCAATTCTGATGATTGTTTCCCACTAACTCTATACAGGGAAAATATTAGCGATATAACTAAAGTGATGAGTATTCTAGTAAAAGGAGAGATATTTAAATGATAGAGTTTTCAACATTAGGAACATTTTTTGTGGTGGTTTTAGGTTTATTTTTGGTACCCGGTCCTGCGGTGCTTTTAACTTTGTCCAGCACCATACGAGGAGGCAGAAAAACAGGGATTCTAACAGGGCTAGGCATTGCAACAGGTGATTTCATACATACAATGTTTGCTGTTTTGGGGCTGTCTGCTATTTTGATGACTTCAGCTGCTGCATTTAACCTTGTCAAATATGCTGGGGCAGTTTATTTGATTTATATGGGGCTTAAAGCTATTGCAGAAAAGCCCAATAAACAAGACCTTCCTTCCGTCTCAAAGTCATCAAACCTTCAATCATACAGACAAGCCGTTTTGGCAGAGGTATTGAATCCAAAAACGGCTATTTTCTTTTTAGCTTTTTTGCCTCAATTTGTCCATCCTGAAAAGGGCACTGCGATAGTTCAATTCTTATTGCTAGGTTTGATATTTGTGATTATGAGTTGTCTTTACACTACCTTGATTGCTATCAGTGTTCGACTCATTGGCCGTTTGATGAAGAGAACTGCCAAACTTGGACAATGGAGTGGAAAATTTGCAGGTTTGATTTATATTTGGCTTGGTGTAAAAGTAGCTTTTCAACAGCGATAAAAAATCCGTATGTGATAATGCAAACTGCATTTCGCATACGGATTTTTAAATGTTATAATAATTTTTTCACTTTTTCTAGAAATCAATCTGCAGAAGTATGAATTATCAAAAGCACTACTTTAATCATAAAGGAACTTGCTTGACTTCATGTGATTCAAATGTGGCATGATTGGGAGGTACTCAAACCACTGATCGATAACCGACGAATAGTTCGTTATTTTCAAGCGATCGAAGTCTTGACGCCACGGTGTTCTAAAGTACGACTCACTTTGTACGTAGCTTTGCTCATCTATCTTAGAGTAAGGAAGCTTGTAGTCTGCACATACAGCCTATCAACTGACTTGCCGGTTGTTCTGGCTAGTGCTTGCGTCCGTCCATTTTCCATTACGTGTTCCGTTTCTCACTGGTGCATATACTGTGAATCGAGTATCTTCTTTCATTATGTTTAGCGCTAATGCTTTTCGGGGAAATTTACTACCGTATTGATCATTAACATAACTCCCATATTCCTCCCGGCCTGAACCCAAATTCCTGAAAGAGATCAATGAGATATCAATCCATTTTCTATACACTTTTCTACAGCTTGGTCACGATTGTTTACACCAAGTTTGGCGTACATTTCGGAAGCATAATTCCTAACTGTACCTTCAGATAGAAAAAGTCTAGCGGCAATGGTCTTGTAACGCATACCTTTGGCTAAATAGTGAATAATTTCAATTTCTCGAGATGTCAGTCCATAATCATTTTTGTCATGTTTACCAGCTGAAATATTTTGCTCCTTCAATTTTTCAAACACCTGATTAGCAATTTCATGGTAGATAATGGTATCTCCACGGTGAATGAAACGAAGGGTATCAATGAGCTCTTTTGCTTGAATAGACTTAAGTAAATAGCCATTTGCTCCTTTTTGCAGAGCCTCTACCGCTTGATCGATATTCTCAAAAGATGAAAGAATCACAATCTTGATCATGGGATTCTTCTCCTTTATCGCTTCCATGGCTTCTATTCCATTCATATTTGGCATATTTACATCCATAAGCACGATATCGGGCTGGTTTAGGCTACTTAATGATAAGGCATCTTCTCCAGATTCAGCAATACCGACAATTTGCAGTTGATTGTGACTCTCCAAAGTTGTCTTCAACCCATCCAAAATGCCAGGTTGATCATCTACTAAGATTACCTTGAGCGTCTCGGTATTAGCTTCGCTGTTTCTTGGAATAGTACAGATAATCACCGTTTCTTCCATATTGTCTGTATGTATGGATAAATTTCCTTGCAAAGCCTGCAATCTTTCTTTCATCGCACGTAAGCCAAAGCCGAGTTCAATTTTTTTCGCTTGTTCCAATACACCATTGTCTTCAACTTGCAAGCGTAGCTCCAAGCTGTCGAAGTATAAAGATACTTTAATTTCACTTGCTTGCCCATGTCTAACAGCGTTCGTTAATGTTTCCTGAATGCAACGAATAATCGTTAATTTAACTTCCTTTGATAAGTTGTATTCATCTCCAAAATATCGAAATTTAACAGACGTATCCGTACTTTCCATAAATTTGTCAATTAACTGTTTTACATATTGAACAAGTGATAAATTCATTGCGGATGGTTCCAACTGATGTACAAGCTTTCGCATGTCTTGTAAACCGTCACGTGCCGTGTTCAGTAAAACGTTCAGTTTATGTCCAACCTTTTCATCCGCCAACGAAGAATGGATTGTCTCCATACCCATGATCATCGTGGTAAACGTATGACCGACCGTATCATGCAACTCCCGCGATAAACGATTACGCTCCTCCTGCAGAGTAAGTTGTTCCACCTCGTATACATATTGTTCAAGCACACTGTTTTGCTTATGGATGATCAAGCTTTGCTTATGGTTGGTCACAAGTAATTGAAAAGCATAACCAAGTCCAAATGCTACACCATAATTCGATATTAAACGAAGAAAAGTGTCGGTCAAAGATTGATCGGTTACCATTCCGATGATAAAAGGAATGACCACAATAGTTAAAGGTCCGGACCAAATATAGACTCTTAGGATACTGTAAAACCCTATCACAAAAGCAATCGGGATAAACTGCCATAATGCATCATGAAGAAGGAATGTCAAAAAAATGCAATAGCTTCCAGAAATGATGATCTCCGTAAGTATGAAGTATTTTCTAAAAAATTGCTGAATTAAAAATGGAATTGAAAAGACAATGAAGGGCAATCCAAACAGAATCCAAAACGGAAATGATAAAATATTATGAAATTCCCACAAGCCGATTAGGACAGAGAGTAACCAAATGGAGCGAACAGCAAATACCATCCAGTCATACCAGTACCACTTTTTGATGATGTCATACATAAGAGAACCCCGCTTATTTAATGATGTGACTATCACTATTTTACTACAAGTCATTATGAATATCAGTCATGAAAACAAATGACAAAATGTCACTATGCCTTATGACGTGAAGTATGGATAATGAAATAAGTATTGGACAGTGAGGAATCTAATGCTACTTCATTATTAAAAGAAAAGGTGGTTTTCTGTATGAAAATGCTTATCTTTAATTTTAAAAACTTTCTGTATTTGTTCCTTTGGTTTTTCATCGGCTTCTTATATTTCGCTTTTTATTTAATAAGCGTAACATTTTCCGTTGGAGTAAGTTTTACAGTTGTTGGTATTCCGATTTTAGCAGGAGTTTTTCGGACGATTCCTTTTTTTCTGGATTTGGATCGAAAAATAGCAGAAAAATATGCGCATATAAATATCCCTAGCTTAAAATGGGATCCACAAGATAAATTGACAAAGGAAATTTCAGACAAAAGAAATTGGTTTACTGTGGGGATCATGATTTTTCCAAGATTTATTCTAGGTTTCTTCACTTTTATTGCTGCTTTTGTCTGTTATTTACTGCCAATCGCTATGATTTTATCTCCTTATTTGTATAGATTATTTGATATGACCGTGATGATGATTGCGATTAATACATTACCACGTGCTATAGTAGCTTGCATAGCAGGAATCATTTTATTGTTATTGTTACCCCGTTTGGCGGAAAGAATCGTAAAGTGGGCAGGGAGTTATACAGAGAATATATTGGAAACGATTCGAAGCTGGCGATAAGCGTTTGATGATCGTATGTAATATAGGAGGACAAGACTTTACTATATGTAGTGAATTTATCAAATGGAGATTAAAAAAATCTAAACCTCCGTTTCTCCCTTTAAAAAAGGATTTCATAAGGGGACATTAATTTTGCTTTTTTTAAGCTACGATATATCAAAAACATCTTGGATAATTATGAAACCATTATAGCAGTAATGTCACAACAAACAGCATCTAGTACAAATATCAATTTTTATGCCCAACTGGTTGATTATCAGTTGGGCCTTATATTTTTTAAAAAAATAAGATCACTGATATTTTTGGCATTTTATAAAAAATCTTGTTGAAGGTTATGAAAGGGGAAATCATCACCCACCTTTGCGGTTGCGAAGGGAGAGGATATGCATGATAGAACCAGATCGTACCGAATGGCAAGTTCGCTGTGCATTTAATGCTTTTTGTAAACGTGTGTTGAAGAATGAAGCAATCAATATTTTTAATGAAAGAAAACAACGACAAGCAAAGGAGATGACATTTTCTGATCTCACCCCACAAGAAGAAAATCAACTCTATACCTTAGATAAGCAATATGAAGGAGAAGAAGGACAAAGTTTTCAAGTGGCTGGAAAGAAAATCACTCCGAAATTACTTGCTGAAGCCATGCGTACTTTGCCAAAAGAAAAGCGTATTACTGTCCTCCTATACTACTTTTTTAATAAATCTGATGTGGAAATTGGTCAACTACTCGATATTCCACGTAGTACAGTTCAGTATAGACGGACAAGCTCTTTTGAACGGTTAAAGCGATTTTTGGAGGAACATGCAGATGAATGGGATGATTAATTCTAATATTGAAAACAACGAGCGTGGTTTATTGCCGTACCCAATTATTTTAGCTGCAAATAAGGGTGAGCCAGAAGCAATGAAAGTAGTTGTTTTGCATTATGGAAGCTACATGACAAGCTTATCTATGCGTAAGCTCCGTGATGAACAAGGAAATACTTATTGGGGCATCGATGAAGATACACGCGAACACTTACGAGCGAAGCTTATGCAATCTGTTTTAGCTTTCAAGATTTGATGAAATAATGGTTAGGTTTTCCCTTTCATTAATCATAATTTGATCTTTGACAAAGAAAGCATGGAAGATAACGCCATGCAGTATAAATAAAAAATCAGATACGTTTTACTGATGATGAGCCACTTGATTCATACGCCACGACTTTCGTTAGAAACGAGCGATAATCTATGAATCTAATGCAATCGTGGTGGATTGCTGGCGATAACTCATTAGTTAGGATAATGATACTCCCCTACCGTCATGGTTCGAGCGTTCAAAGCGTCGCAAACTATGAGTAGGGCTGGAAGAAATACTTGCAGGGGTGAAATTCCCGTGGAGCTGCACCAACAGCCGTCTGATTTTTAAGTAGATTAGTGAATCGTTGTTTCTAGTATGTATTCCTCTGTTGATGAAAAAGGAGGTATATATTAATGAAGGAACTGATTACAAAAGATGATTTAATTCAGCTTGGGTATCCTAAATATACTTCGATACGAATTATTAGACAAGCCAAACAAATCATGGTACAAAAAGGGTATCCATTTTATAATAATAAACGCTTAGGGCGTGTACCAAAAATGACAGTCGAATCGATTCTAGGGTGTGAACTAGAATTGGAGGAAGACAGTCATGGCTAAAACCAAATATGCAGGGGTCTATATTGATAACAATGAACAATACTTTTATGAAACGGAGTTAGGAACGGATCGCATTACTGGAAAGCGACTTCGTAAAAAGGGACGTACAAATCAACAAGGAAAAAAGTTTACTTCTGCTTTACAAGCTTATAAAGAATTGGTACGGGTGAAAAATGAATACCATCAAGCAAATGGTTATGGAAATTATCACATGACATATGGTCAATTCATGGACACTGTGTACATTCCAGCTTATGAAACCGAGGTGGAAGAAAGTACTTTTTACGTTCGCAAACGAACTTTAGAAAGTATGAGAGATCGTTTTTCAAACATTGAGCTTCGTTCTTTAGCAGTAGAAGATGTCCAACGTTATCGAACCTGGTTACTTTCTGATAAAGGAGCTGGATATTCCCAAGCATATGCAAGTTTGGTATTTGGTATGTTTCGTAAAAGTCTGGATATGGCAGTTGATATGCAATATCTAGAAGTGAACGTGTCTAAAAAGGTGAAGGCTATCCCTAAAGGAAAAGCGGTTGTCCCATATTGGACAAAGAAAGAATTTGAAAAAGTTATCTCGGTTATTTGTCTGGATGACTTTTATGAACATTTATGTTTTGTGATGTTGTGGACGTATTTCATGACGGGGATACGGGTTAGTGAAGGAACGGCCTTGTGGTGGGATGATATAGATTTTAAAAACAAACGGCTTCGCGTTCATCACTCACTGTATTTAATAAATAAAAGCAATTGGAAACGAAAAGATTATACAAAAACAGAGGATGGTAAACGGATCATCTCTTTGGATGAGGATACGATACAAGTGTTGCAAGAATGGAAACAACGACAATCAAAAATAGGGATTGACGATTTTGTTTTTAGTTATGATGGAGCGCCAATGATTAAATCGACGCTTGCTAGAATTATTCAACGTTATGCAAAACTTGCAGATGTTCATCGTATTCAAGCTAAAGGACTCCGACATTCGCATGCGTCTTATCTCATTAATGAATTTAACGTTTCTGTTTTGATTTTATCAAAGCGTATGGGACATTCGAGTCCAGAAATTACGTTAAAGCATTATTCACATATGTGGTCAGGTGTAGATGAACTAATTGCGGAAGAGATGACAGGTAACATTAATATACGAACAGCGGAAAAATCAAGTATATCATTTAATGGGAATCAAGCAGTAAAAAAATAAGTTCCGCCAGAATCCCCGCCAAAACAATTTGAAGGTGCGATAAACGTTGTTATAGCAGTGTTTTGGCGTCACCCGCAAACTTGGAGTGGGAGTAGTTGTAGGAGAGCTGAACCCCCTTTGTTTATAAGGGTTTCAGCTCTTTACTCTATTTTCATTGCATTGTTATTGCATTATTTGTTTTTAATCCTTTGCGTAGGTAACGAGCAGTGAATTGATTCTTTGGTGAAGTATCTTCATTTTCTGTTGCTGTTTGGTAAGACATAATACCTTCTAATTTATGGGCTACTTCAAAGTTACTGTTAGGATACAAATGTCCGTAAGTGCCGAGTGTCGTTTCAATATCTTCATGCCCTAGGCGGTCTTTAATGATTAATGGGTTTTCACCCATGCTAATAAGCAATGAAGCATGAGAGTGTCTTAAAGCATGTAATCTAATTCGATGAACCCCAGCTTTTTTTGAAAAACGTGTAATGGCATTCGCCAACGTATGTTTTTGTGTAGGAACACCATTATAGCTCATCACATAATTGGTTTGAATGACAGCTTGCTGCACGTTCTGCCATTCACGGAGTAAAGTTAAAGTATCCCCGTCTAATGCAATTTGGCGCACACTAGCCTTTGTTTTTGGTTCTACAAAAGAGTAATTATCTAAATTCTTATAGTAAAGTGTTTTATCAATAGATAACACGCCAGAATCAAAGTCAATATCTTCCCATTGAATTGCAGTGGCTTCTCCAATCCGCATCCCAGTCATAAATAAAAACCACAATGAGATAAATAAAAAGTGTTGATAGTAGTCTTCCTTATAAAAAAGAGAGATGACTTTTTCAAATTCTTCTTTGGTCCAAAAATCTATTTTTGTCTTTGTCTTTTTTACATTTCCAACAATTTTAGATGGATTACTTTCAGCTAAACCTAAAACAACCGCTCGATCCATCGCCATGGAAAATAACCCTTGAACATTTCTAATATAAGAAGAACGATACTTCTTTTTAGATAATGCTAATTGCCATTTTTGCACATGAATCGGGGTAATTTCGGTAGTGATTAAACTATTAAAAAAAGTGAAATGTTTTCTTACGGTCGGTAATCGATTTTCGTACGTTCTTTCTTTTACTTGTGTTTTATACCAAGGTAAAAAAATATCTTCAATAAACTGTTGGAACAGAATGTCATCTTGCTTTTCTTCTAATTCATCTGATTTTGTAAGCAGTAACCTCGAATATTCTTCCCTTGCTTCTTTTTTAGTTTTAAAACCACTACGGTATTTCTGAATTTGCTTGCCAGTGATCGGGTGATACCCTAAATTAGCACGAAAATAATATGTTCCGTTCTTTGCCTTTTTGACGATATCTTTAGTCATGATTTCACTCCTTACGCAATTAGTGCAAGAAGTACAAATCACACATCTAAAGTTATCCCTAATACTTCTTCAACAGCTTCTTTAGGAACACGATCTAACTTTTTAGATTGATAATACGCATGTCCTTTTGAAATCATTAGTTTTTTACATTCTCTAATGATATCAGCTGAAAAAGAGGGACCATAACCTAGTGCTATCAAGTCTTTTTTAGTGACTGTGACCATATGAACTCCTTTCCATAGACTAGGATATGCTATTTGATATCTGTCTATTATTATATCGCTTCTATAAAACTAATTCTAATATGTTGCGTGAATTTGGCTCTTGCACTAAAATAAAAAGGATTTAATGTCATAACTTGATAGTTACTTTAACCTATCTTGCTAAATTGAATATAAAAAATCAGACGGCTGCTGGTGCAGCTCCACGGGAATTTCACCCCTGCAAGTATTTCTTCCAGCCCTACTCATAGCTTGCGACGGTTCAAACGCTCGAACCATGACGATAGGGGAGTATCATTATCCTAACTGATGGGTTATCGCCAGCAATCCACCACGATTACATTAGATTCATAGATTATCGCTCGTTTCTAACGAAAGTCATGGCGTATGAATCAATTGGCTCATCATCAGTAGAACGTATCTGATTTTTTGCTTATACTGCACGGCGTAATCTTCCGTGCTTTCTTTGTCAAAGAACAAATATATGATGAATGAAAGGGAAAACCTAACCATTCTGTATTCAAATTTTGAAAGTTAAAACAGATTGCATAAGCTTCGCTCGTAAGCGTTCGCGTGTATCTTCATCGATGCCCCAATAAGTGTTTCCTTGTTCATTACGGAGCTTACGCATGGATAGGCTTGTCATATAGCTTCCATAATGTAGAACAACTACTTTCATTGCTTCTAGCTCACCCTTATTTGCAGCTAAAATGATTGGATACGGCAAAAAGCCACGCTCATTGATTTCCGTATTAGTATTAATCATCCCATTCATCTGCATGCTCCTCCAAAAAACGTCTTGATGATTTCCCCTTTCATTACCTTCAACAAGTTTTTTTGTAAAATGCCAAAAATCAGAGAAAAAGTTTTTAAAAAACAATAACCCAACTGAATATTAACAGTTAGGTAGAATCATTTTTAATATT
>NZ_JBPPZG010000067.1:0-17461 GCF_051918545.1 Pseudogracilibacillus amylolyticus (SeqCode)
TATCCTTCTTGATAATACAACTGGCAAATCTTAACCATTTGTTTTATCTTTTCTTTTTCCACAGCATCTCCCCCTCTGCTATGTACATTTGTTCAATGTATGTATTTTTGTTCAAAGTGACATTTTAAAATATAAATTACTTTTGACTAAATGTCAAGATTTTTGAGGACTTTTGTATTAGGTCGTAAGTTTTATGATTTGATATAAAGTTAGTAATTGCAGATAAATGGTTGAATATTGCATTTTTCTATGTGACATGAGATCGTAATCTATGAAAAAAGATCACTTTTCCTAATTAAAAAGTGATCCATGTTTTATTTTTCACACCAATCGATGACGGTCACAGCAATAATTTTTGTAGCTTCAAATATTTTTTCAAGTTCAATTGCTTCATTTGAATTCCCTGGGTGAAATCGGGATCTGTGTGGTTATTTATGATTTTAGCTGGTTATACAGGGAGGCGCGTGGTTATTTTGAGATTCCCGTGGTTAAAACGGAATCTGCGTGGTTATTTATGATTTTAGCTGGTTAAACGAGAGGTACGTGGTTATTTTGAGATTCCCGTGGTTAAAACGGAATCTGCGTGGTTATTTCGGTTTTTAGCTGGTTAAACGAGAGGTGCGTGGTTATTTTGAGATTCCCGTGGTTAATCCGGAATCTGTGTGGTTATTTCGGTTTTTAGCTGGTTAAAATGAATCCACAAAGAACAGAATAGGGCTATCAACATTTAAGACAGCCCTATGATGAATTCTATTCAATTTTCTCAGGTTCTTTTGCTTCGTATCCATTCAATTCGACCGTCATCGATTCAATCACCTGGTCTTCGAGTGGTTTGTCGGCGTTATCACGTTCTGCACTGACTATTTCGTCAACAACTTCCATTCCTTCTGTCACTTTTCCGAAAGCTGCATAATCACCATCAAGATGTGGAGAGGGATCTGTCATAATAAAAAATTGTGAACCGGCAGAATCTGGTTCCATTGAACGTGCCATTGACAGCACGCCTCTGTCATGTTCTAAGTTATTTTCAAAGTCATTCGAACTAAACTCTCCTTTAATCGCGTAACCGGGGCCGCCCGTACCAGTCCCCTTAGGATCGCCACCTTGAATCATGAATCCTGGGATGACACGGTGAAAAATTAATCCATCATAAAAACCATCTTCCACTAAAGAGATGAAATTATTTACTGTATTCGGTGCAATATCAGGATATAATTCCATCTGCACTTTGCCGCCATTTTTCATCGTCATTGTAACAATTGGATTATCACCAGTTGGAGTAACTGGTTCTTCTTCATTCGCTTCCTCATTTGACTCATCCGCTTGTTCGGTCGCTTGTTCCTCATCTTCATTCGTCTGACCATCATTTGACTGGCCGCCACAAGCTGTGAGTATAGAAGCCAATACAATTAAACTAATGAATAAATATGCATATTTTCTCATATGATTTGCCTCCTAAAATGCTATCTCTCAAAATAGTATAACTTTTTAGGACAAGGAATGCTAAAAAATTTATCCCTAAAAAAAAGACCTCTACTTCAGGTAAAGATCTACTTAAATGCATCTAGATAAAATCCATAAACAATATTAATGCTTCCTTCAGACAATAATTTTGATCCGTAAAGCCCACTTACAGTTTCCTAAACAACAGCGAGAAAAAGAGAAACACGATAAAACATTGTGTTTCTCTTTAATTGTCTTCAGGATCATATATTGCAAAATTTAAATCATGAAACAATGTTGTAACATCGCGTGTTTCTTTGCCATAGTCAATTTCTTTTTCATAATTTAAAAAATCAATTGCATATTGAACCGTTGCTGCTACACCAAGTTTTAACACTTCTTCATCAATATCAAAATGGGCATTATGATGTTCTGCGCCAATACCTTTTTTCTCATTTTGGATGCCGACAAAGGCAAAAACTCCTGGGAAATATCTTTGATAAAACCCGAACGACTCCGATGCCATCCAGGCTGGGTAATGAGTAAGTGTCTCCTTTCCTAATATGCGCTCAATTGCTTCGGCTGCAATATTTGCACATGTCTCTTCATTATTGACAAATAAATGAATCGGCACCGGCTCTTCGATAAACTCATAATTACAATTATTTTTATGACAGGCTTCATCCAACAAACGAGTAAACACTTGCATCGCCGCTTCTCCTTGAGTCTCATGAAGGAACCGAGCAGTACCACTAAACGTGAGATCATCAGGTATCACATTAGCAGATGATCCAGCATGAATACTACCAACAGAAAACGTAATCGGCTGAAACGGATTCAAGGAACGAATTCGTGCCGCTTGGAGATCATGGTAAAAATCACTAAAACATGCAATCGGTGAATTGGCCAAGTCTGGACGTGAACCATGCCCACTTTTCCCCCTAATAATCACATCAAATGGGAAAATCCCTGCCATACGTGGACCAGGATCGACAGAAATTTTTCCAGCTGGAATATCATTTTTTAAATGGATGCCCCATACGCCGTCTGCACCAATTTCCACGAGCCGTCTTAACATTCGATAAATGCCTTTTCCGTTTTCTTCGCCTTGCTCAAACGCCAAGATAATTTTTCCTTTGATCTGATCTTTATGGTTTACCAAAATTTGCGCCGCTCCTAAGAGCATTGCTGTATGTCCGTCGTGACCACATAAATGCGCGGCATCGTTCTTCTTAGAAACAACAACTTTTTCATGTTTTAAATTTCTCGGAGCTTCTTTCATTGGGAGTGCATCAAGGTCACTTCGTAAAATAATAGATTTACCGGGATTCTCTCCTTCAATAAATCCAATGACACCGCCAGATGGAATTACTTCATAACTAATATTCAGTTTCTCAAGTTCATCGGTAACAACTTTGATTGTACGCTTTTCTTGCATACTCACTTCAGGATTTCGGTGCAAATCTCTCCGAATGTTAATCACATAATCTTCTATTTCTGTTGCCAACTGCTTTACATCCATCCTCATCCCTCCAGTGAAAGTTTCCCTTTTCTACTATACCCCGAACATAAACTCTTCTAACAGCATCATCCTTTAACTAGATTGAGCACTTTTTTAATCAAAAAATAGACACCTATCCCAACAAAAGCACCTGTTCCATCAATCAACACATCCCGAAATTCCCCGCTTCTTCCTGGAATAAACAATTGATGTACCTCATCCGAGATAGCGTACAGCACACAAATAAAAAGCGAGTAAGCTGCATATTTAAAATTGTAAACACGGAATGCGTTTACGACCAATATTCCAAGGATAAAATAGGCAAAAAAATGAGCACTCTTTCGAACGAAATGATGGAAATAATCAGGATCCACCGGAATGATTACTTCTATTATATATAAAATTGTTGCCGCTAAACTTGCACTCAATTCACTTGATTCGGATGCCGGTTGATGTGACAAATAAAAAATGACACCCATCCATATAAGTACCGGAATCCAAGAATTGATTTTTTTAAAAGCCATGTTTGACATTGCCATCCGCCTAAAAAGTTAGTTCTTTACTTACGAAATTTTCCACTAGAAAGTTGAGATACAGTTGTTCGCGTTAGCCTTTGAAGCAGTTTGTCTTTGAAATTCACGATCTATCCGCAAAGTTCGGATTAATATCCGCACTATGTCATTTTTCCGTGAAATTCAGAAGAATTGTCCACAATCAAATTGGTGGGCGTTTATTCGCATGAGCCAAGCCATATTTTCTTTTGTCACTAGGCAAGCTGTACACATGCCATCCTACATCTACAGTAAGCATGTGAATTTATTATAGTTTAAAAAGCACCTCTTATTTTCGTTTCAAAACATAGTTTGTCGCATATAGCTTTTCCATATGAGGGTTTCTTGACTTTGAGAAAAACAATTTTTGCTTTGCACCTTTTCCCCATGAATTATACACTGTCATTGATTCTTTCCAGCCTTGTTCAAGAGCAAATTTTTTTAATGTCTTTAACGCAAAATTTAATTTTCCCAGATTCGAGGTAGCTACGCGTTCCAAATAAGGAATTTTTCTAAAACGCCATTGATTTACCTTTTCGTCTGTTAACCAGCCGATTTGCAGAAATAAATCAATTGGGCTAACATATCCTTTGTCATATATCAGTTCCATCACATACTGTTTTACCCACTGTTCTATCTTTTGTCTATTCATCTGTTACCTGCCTCACTCTATATATTTAATCTCATGCATATCGCAAAAGTCTCTTGCAGCCTGTTTATACGCCTCATCCCGGTAATCATACCAATCGCCCGCGATATTGAGCCTATGTATCAAGTCTTTAAAACGTCTAAATGCACCTCTCCCGTTAATCGCATCGAGGAGCGCCTCTTCTTTTGCTGGATCTGATACTGTGAAACAAAATCTTTCCATCATCCGATATTCATCAAGATCAAATTTTGATAGTTCTATATATCGAGTTCCGTTTTCAATAATTTCACGAGCTAGATTCATCAATTCTTGCTCCCAATCAAGCATAGATTCGTACGGTTCGTCATCTTCCACTTTTGCTAAATAATGGTAATCAATGTTTACTAATTCCAAGCGTTCACGATCAATAAAAGCGCGATTTTCAAAAGATACCATTTCAAATCCTTCAACAACCTCGCTTAATTGTATACTATTTTCCATAAACTATTAACCTCCAAGCTCGATTACTTTTATTCTAACATAATCCCTAATAAAGGCATCAAGAAAAAAAGAGGGAGTATTTTAAGATTACTTCTACAAATCACCATGGATTTTCACGCATGCTTTACAAAAACTCGCTCACTCTTGAATGTTTTTTCCTCTTGAAGTATATCCCAAATTAGAGCTTGAAGAGTACTCCGGCTTGAAACTGGTTTTGCTTCCTTATTTGTTCAGAGAGTACCTTTTGAATGATCTGAATTTGGAGCCAAACACGATTCATTTATGATTCCAAAGCGGACGTGGATTTTTACTAACCTTAAAAAAGTAAATGATATTAAATTTTTCTTTCAACCTATTAGGAAGTCATTCCCTATTTTCCAGAAATGGAGATAAAAATAGGAACTCTCACTTTAGAAAGTTCCCACTTTTATTAATGGATTATATAGTTAGTTGCTTCTTCCGTTGCACTCGTCCTCAAATATTCTTCAACTAAAATCATCTCGGCAAAACCTTGAGGAGTAGGAAATTCACCAACTGAATGATCGAAAAGATTACGTATTTGGGCATTGTATTTTGACGTTAAATAAGCTGCTTTTAACTTTGCTTCTTCACCATTTCCAAGTTCATAATACACATATAATTCTTCCAAGCTTGTCTGAATGAGCCGCAACATTTCCAACAGTTCCCAACTTTCATAACTCGGATTCATAATTATCAGCTCCTCAGTTTTTTTAATATATACCCGTCCAAATACTTTCCGAAACATAATTATTATAAGAATTGCATAAATATCTAACTCTTCAAATAATTCATGTTCAATTAATTTTAATTATGATACAATTAAATGAAACGTATTTTAAACGTCATAATAAATAAAATATTTTCGTTAAGCTATCAGGTGAGTTGTTCCCATTACATTAATGCAATTCTTGGTGCCTTAAAAATGTTTATAACTTCTAAGAACCGGAACAGGCTTGCCATCATGGCTTAAATTTTTTAAAGGGGGAATACGATTTGTATTCGATTCAAGAGTTGTTGGATGGTTACCAAAGGAAGAAATTTTCGCCAGTTGAAATAACGCAAAATTACATAGAAAAAGCGAAACAAAACAGCAATTTGAACGCATTTATTTCCATTACTGAAGATACCGCACTACAACAAGCAAAAATTTCCGAAATGAAGTGGCAGTTAGGCGAAGTTGGACAACTAGAAGGGATTCCACTCTCTTACAAAGACAATATTCACACGAAAGGTATTGCTTCAACAAGTGGATCAAAAATCGATCAAAACTTTAACCCTGAGAAGAATGCGAGCATTATTGAAGCAATGAACCAAGCGGGAGCTGTCATGATTGGGAAAAATAACATGCATGAATTTGCGTTTGGTATCACGAATAACAACCCATTTTATGGGCCAGCCAAAAATCCGTGGAATCCACAACTTATTTCTGGTGGTTCCAGTGGTGGCTCTGCCGTTGCGGTTTTAGCTGGATTATCTGTTGCTTCATTAGGTACAGACACTGGGGGATCCATTCGAATTCCAGCTGCAAGTTGTGGACTAGTTGGTTTAAAACCAACTTATGGAATGCTTTCAAATGAAGGTTTAACACTGATCTCACAGACCTTGGATCACCCCGGGCCAATTACAAAAGATATATCCGATTTAATTCTTATGATGGAGACATTGACAGGTGATGACTTTTCTGTGATTGATTCCAGAGCTGAAGATTTGTGTGGCGTGAAAATTGGCGTTCCAGTTAATTTTTTTACAGAAAAAATTGAAACTGATGTTTTGGAAGGTTATAAAGCAACGATCAAAAAACTAGAACAACTTGGTGCGCATCTTATCGACGTAGAAGTGCCTTATGCCGAAGAAGCAATTCCACTTACTTTCACCTTAGCAATCACAGAAGGTGGCTATTCACATAAAGATAGGATGGAAGCACATATGGAGGACTATGGTTACGACGTTGCCCATGTGATGGAAGCAAGTAAATCCATACCTGCTTACGATTATGTGCACGCTTTGGTGAGAAGAAAAGAAATTACTGCAGCTTGTGATCGAGTGCTTGAGCAAGTGGATGCCATCATTACCCCGACAATCCCAGCTCAACCAAAACCGATCGGCCAAGAAATAGTTCATTTTAGTGGAGAAGAGGAACCAATTTTTGACTGCATGATTCGATACACCTCCTATTTTAATTTAACAGGGCACCCTGGAATTTCAATACCGGTTGGTTTGGCAAATGATGTACCTATAAGCGTACAGCTCGTAAGTGGAAAATGGAGAGAAAGACAGCTTATTAGTATCGCGAAAATCTTCGAGGACAATTATTTGAGTGATTTTTATGAGCAACGAGACAAACTAGTCGCTAGCTTAAAAGTTTAAGAGAGGGTGAGAATCCTCTTTTTTTTAGTATAAATTTTTTCAATTGCTCATTGGCTATGCAAGCACTAGTATCTCTTACATCTGCAATTACTCGATGCAATGAACTTTGCGCGTCGTAAGTGACAACAACTTCCTTATTTCGGAGTTCCCGTGGTTAAATCGTGATCTTCGTGGTCATTTTACGAATTAGCTGGTTAAATACCTGCCTTCGTGGTTATTTCGAATTTCCTGTGGTTAATATTTTCTCCAATAATAAAAATCCTTTCAGAGAGTCACACTTAATCTCTGGAAAGGATTTTCTAACAATCTACTTTTTCCAAATCGTATTTTTCTGTTCCACTTCATTAACAACAAGCTGAAAAACATCTGGACGCGCATAATGTCCGACAACATCAAAATCGTATTTTGCAGCGGCGATTTTATCTAAATCAATATCGGCATACAAAATTTTTTCCTCACCAAAAACTGGCTCCACTTCAAATTGACCGAGCGGATCGACAATACAACTCCCACCCCGTGTCAATTCATGTGGAACATCTTCAAACTCTTTTCGTGACGTAATTTCCTTTGGATACATATCTTTTGTCGAATACTGATTACATGAAAGTACAAAACATCGACCCTCCACAGCAATATGTTGCATGGTCGCAAACCATGTGTCCCTGCCATCAGCAGTTGGGGCAATATAAATTTGTATTCCTTTTTCATAAAGTGCCGTACGCGCAAGCGGCATATAATTTTCCCAGCAAATGAGCGAACCAATTTTTCCATAAGGGGTATCAAAAACGGGCAATGTGCTCCCGTCACCTTCTCCCCATATCAAGCGTTCTGAACCAGTAGGCTTTAACTTCCGATGCTTTCCCAACAGATTTCCGTCTGGACCGAAAAACAGTACCGTACAATAAAGCGTCCCTTGACTCGATTCACTATCCTTTTCTATCACACCGATTATGACATACGCTTTCGCTTGCTTAGCCGCTTTTCCAATCTCTAATGTTTCAGAACCTGGTACGGTAATTGAATTTTTCCAGTACTGAAGGAAATCCTGCCTTCCTTCATCCGATCGTGAACCGACTACTGCACCAAAAGACATCCCCCGTGGATAAGCAGGAATAAAAGCTTCTGGAAACACAATTATTTTCGCATTTTCTCGGCTCGCCTCCTCGATCAAACGAACCGCCTTTTTAACGCCTTTTTCCTTATCCATCACCACTGAACCAGCCTGCACAACGGCTACTTTAAACGGATGAACCTTTTCCAACCCATCTTCTCCTCCCGTAATTTTGACTTCTTCTTAAATTAAAACCATTTTATACCCTTTTGATAAGGAAGTAAAATTCAAAACTTTTAAATTTTGTTCATTTTTTCACATATAAAATTTCATTTTCGGGAATATACTGTTAATAAGAATGTAGCTATGTTTGTTATTTATTATAATTTTCTGAATGAATGGGCGCTTCTTTTAAAAATAGGGTATGATAGAGGTAAAACTGTTCGTGCGTGGGGAGGAATGGATGTGGATTCGACAACGGTTATGATGTTCTTTGGTCTTGCGATGTTTTGTTTTTTCTTTGTTTATTGGATGAAGAAAAGTGACAAGAAATACAGATATCAAAAAACAAAAATGGTTGATATGTTTATTACAAAACGAGGGCTCAATGTTGAAAAATTCTTTAGTGGATTCCATTTTGATTTAGTTAACGATTCAAAGAACAAAAATATTTGGTTTTTTATACTTCAGGACAACAAGCTTCAATACAAACAAATCCCCTACGAAGATTTATTTCATGTTGCTTATAAGTTAGACGGTCATACAATTGAATCAACATCTCGATCGGGACAATTAAAACGGGTACTTATCGGTGGTGAAGTTGAAAATACAAGTATGCCCCCTGCCATTTGGAAAAAAGAAAACGATTTTCGAGTCGTAAAAGAAGTACGACTAACCGTCCAAATAGATGACTTACAGGCCACAACGCTAGATTTAATCTTTAACTCTTACCACCTACCTGTCGAAAGAAAACATATCAAAGATAAAGATGCCAGGGAATGGTTTGACATCTTTTCATACATCATTGAATCAGAAGAACGGAAGCGAGCATAGAAGTCGCTTCTTTTTGAATCATTTTTTCCAAGTTCAACCAATTGATTGTGCGATTTTTTCATTCATTAATCTCCAACAAAAAAAGACGTCAAGAAGATGCGAAGTCGTTGCGTCAACATGCGGAGTGGTGATAGAAGATGCAGAGTCACTACGGCAACATGCGGAGTGGCGGGAAATGATGCGCAGTCGCTACAGCAACATGATGAGTGGCGGAAAGTGATGCGCAGTCGCTACGTTAACATGCGGAGTGGTGAAAAAAGATGCGCAGTCGCTACAGCAACATGCGGAGTGACGGAAATTTATGCGCAGTCGCTGCGGCAACATGCGGAGTGGCGATAAAGGATGCAGAGTCGCTACTACAACATGCCGAGTGACGAAAAATGATGCGCAGTCGCTGCGGCAACATGCGGAGTGGCGAAAAATGATGCAAAGTCGCTGCGTCAACATGCGGAGTGGCGAAAAATGATGCAAAGTCGCTGCATCAACATGCGAAGTCACGAAAAATGATGTGCAGTCGCTACAGCAACATGCGGAGTGGTGAAATAAGATGCTCAGTCGCTACGGCAACATGCTAAGTGGCGGAAAAAGATCCGGAGTCGCTACTACAACATGCGGAGTGGTGAAAAAAGATGCGCAGTCGCTACTACAACATGCGGAGTGGCGACTGCAATAATAAATTCACAGTCCAAACTCCTTCGCTAGCAATTGATAAGAAGTATACTTCGCTTCTTCATCATGCGTTATCGTAACAATCATCATCTCGTCAGCCTCATATTTTTCGTTTAGTTCCTCGATCTCGGCCTTCACTTTGGCAGGATCGCCAATGATCATATTACGTTTCATTTTTTCAATTTTCTTTTTATCTTCATCTGTGAATACATAGTTTTTCGCATCAGCGACAGACGGGATAGCGCGGTTTTCAACCATATTATCTTGATGGATTTTCCAAAGAAAGTTACTTAACGCCAGTTCCTCCGCTTCCTCCGAAGTTTCTGCACAAATTACAGTAATCGCTACAAGTACATTGCCTGATGTCCCATGATGCTCAGAAAATTTCTCACGATAATCCTTTACGATTTCAGGACCATCAAAGTCCGTCATAAAATGTCCAAATGCGTAATCCAACCCTTTTTCAGCTGCCAAGACTGCACTCTTCCCACTCGTTCCAAGTAGCCACGTCTCTGGCGGTGTCTCTGGAACCGGAGTTGGAGAAATTTTTCCATATGGATGATCTAACGGAAAACGCCCATGCAAAAATCCGAGCAATTCCTCAATATGCTGCGGATACTCTCTTACCTGTTTTAAATAATTATCTGATAATGCCAGCGACACTTCAGCCGACCCGCCTGGTGCACGACCTAGACCTAAATCAATCCGTCCCGGAAAGAGTGTCTGCAATAAATTATACGTTTCCGCTACACGAAACGGTTTATAATATGGTAAAAGTACCGCCCCAGCGCCAATCCGAATCCGCTCCGTTTGAGAGCCAATCACTCCGAGCATGACATCTGGATTCGGTGAAGCAAGTCCAAATAAATCGTGGTGCTCCGCAATCCAAAACCGATGATACCCAAGCTCCTCCCCAAGTCGCGCTAATCTTACAGAAGTCTCCAGTGCTTCCTTTGGCGTTTTGCCATCTGAAATTGGCGACTGATCCAATATACTTAATTTCATTATGCATCACCTCATACTTTGGATTATACAGGAAAGTATGCCCGGATTAGTGAAAGATGATTACGCTAAGAGTAGTTGGGGAAAAGTATATTTTGTGTGCAAGCACATGGTTCCTGTCGGTTAGCGATATTTTTGAGCGGGAGCGTATCTTTTTGTGTGAAGGCACATCTTTCCGAGCGAGCATCTTTTTATGTGAGGATACATCTTCCTGAACGAGAGCGTATCTTTTCGTAAAAGACTGCATATTTCTAGTAAGAACACGTGTCTGTTGAAAGTAGAACATATCTACTAAAAAATTATCGTTATATTCTACCTATGAAAGGTATACTAGTAATAGCAGGTGATACGAATGATTTTCGAGACAAAACTTCCACAATTTTTACCCAAAATCTTAACACTAACCGAACTAAATAAACAAACCTTACTTACCAACTCCTTCCTGTTGGATGAAGAATATAACCTCCATATGTACTATGCTCCACATAATGAGTTTATAAATACCGAGGCAAAAATTATTATCATCGGTATCACTCCTGGATGGAATCAGATGAAAACGGCATACAGCCAGCTTGTAAAATCGATTAACGAAGGAGAGAATTTGGAAAAAATGCTTAAAAGTGCGAAAATCGCTGCCAGTTTTTCTGGTACGATGCGAAAAAATCTAATCGTTATGCTTAACAAAATTGGACTTGCAGAAGCCCTTAACATTGATTCTAGCGCACAACTTTTCAGCACTTATCGTCCCTATCTTCATACGACTTCTGTTATAAAATATCCTGTTTTTTATAAAGGTAAAAATTACACTGGACACACGCCGACTATCAACCAGTCTAAACTCCTAAAGCGTTATGCATATGAAGTTTTCCCAAACGAGCTTGCGCAAATTACTGAGCCTGCGCTCGTCATCCCACTTGGAAAAGCAACGGAAAATGTAATCCGCACTGTACAAAGCACAAACGAGCAACATACTTATTTATATGGCTTTCCGCATCCATCAGGAGCAAACGGGCATCGCGAGAAACAGTTTAAACAAAATCAGAAACAACTAGAAGATAAAATAAAAATTTGGAGAAATATCGATTAAACTTCTTGGCTTTTTTAAAATATTTTTCTTTGCATTTTTTACCTCCAAATTTTATTTTGAAATTACATATAACTAAGACGATATGATTTGATACTCGACAAGGAGATGAAAAGGGATGAATGCGAAACAGACTGTATTTGTCAATGAATTTACAGACGGCGTACTTGATCCAAATAAGGAAATGGAACACGTTGTAAAAAATGGTGGCCATATCGTTGCAAATACGACACCTGGTTGTTGGGGACCAATGATTACGCCAGCTCTAAAAGGTGGACATGAGGTGACAAAACCTGTCTATGTAGAAGGGGCGGAAGTTGGAGATGCGATTGTCATTCATATTAAATCGATTGAAATTACTTCCTTTGTCACGGCATCGGGAAATGATAAACCGGTAGACGGACGTTTTAATGGAGACCCATTTGTTGATGCCTATTGTCCGAATTGTAAAACGGTAAACCCCGAAACGGTAATTAAAGGAATTGGAAATACAGCAATTCATTGTAAAAATTGTGATACAGATATAACACCGTTTAATTTTACACATGCTTATACAATCGCATTTGATGATAAGAAAACAATGGGACTTACGCTTAATAAAGAAGCGGCTGAAACGGTTGCGCAAGATGGTAGAAAATTCATGTGTACACCCGAACAGTCTATCCAAAACCCTATTGTCACTTTTGCTCCACATGATATGCCGGCAACAATGGCACGAATTCGGAGTTTTGTAGGACAACTTGGCACCACGCCAGCAAGACCGATGCCTGATTCTCATAATGCTGGTGACTTTGGACAGTTTTTAATCGATGCTCCACATGATTATGGAGTCACCGAAGAACAATTAAAAGATCGTACAGACGGACATATGGACATTAACCGCGTCCGTGCAGGCGCTGTCTTAATTTGTCCGGTAAAAGTAGAAGGCGGTGGAGTTTATGTCGGTGATATGCACGCAATGCAAGGAGATGGTGAAATTGCTGGACATACTGCAGATGTCGCCGGGATCGTCAGTTTGCAAATACATGTGTTAAAAAACATGCAACTTGAAGGGCCAATTTTACTTCCAGTTGAAGAAGATTTACCTTACTTAGCAAAGCCGTTTACTGAACAAGAAAAAATTCGCGCCCAACAAATCGCCAAACATTGGAAGATGAATGAAGTAGAAAATGTATGCCCAATTTCTTTTGTTGGAACAGGAGCCAACTTAAATGATGCAACGACAAATGGTATGGAAAGAGCAGCAAATTTTTTCGATATTACCGTACCAGAAGTAATGAATCGTGCTACGATAAATGGCGCAATTGAAATCGGCCGTCATCCTGGAGTTGTCACTGTGACATTTTTAGCACCAGAATCGTATTTAGATAAGAAAGGGTTACTTGATTTAGTAAAAGAGCAATATGTGTTGTGAGATCGAGCTCCCCTTGGGTGGGGAGCTTTTCTTATTAGTAGGGCTGTTAGATTCTCTAAGTATGTTAGGCGAGTGACTCTGCATCTTTTCTAGCCACTAAGCATGTTGAGCAAGCCACTTCGCATCTTTTCCAACCACTAAGCATGTGAGGAGAGCCACTTCGCATCTTTTTCTACCACTAAGCATGCAGGCTGAGCCACTATGCATCTTTTTCTACCACTAAGCATGCGGGCAGGGCCACTATGCATCTTTTTCTACCACTAAGCATGCGGACAGTGCCACTTCGCATCTTTTTACGCCATTAAGCATGTGGGGAGAGTTACCATGCTTATTTTTACGTCACTGAGCGTAACGAAAGATCCACTCTGCATCTTTTCCTACCGCTTACCTACCAAAAAAGCTCAGTCCGCATATTGAACATGAGCTTTTATCCAATCCATTTTATTCTTTCAAAGATCTTCCACCAATCTTGCAACATCCTTACCACATTTTTTACATTTTCCTTTCAGCAAAACACCATGGGGGTCGTCGTGAATCGAGTAATCTACAATGGTCGTTACAAAACATTCTCCACAAAAAACATTTTCAATAATTTTTTGTTGCAAATTCTTAGGTACCTGCTTCCATTTCTTAGCTGCTTTTATATCAATAACTGACATAACTTTTTCCCCATTTCCTTTGAAGTTTATGGTGTTCTTATTTACTAGTCATTATTTGTTTCGTGTACAATTTGAAATCTTGTAAATGTTTATCAATAATTGCTTGTAAAATGTTTAAATTAATGGATTGGTAGTCATGTACAGCAATATTTCGAAATCCAACCATTGCTTTCATATTTTTTGAAACTTCCGAATCGATATAACCGTTGTTTTCTAATAAAGAAAATGCCTCACGATTTGTTTTAGGGATTCCAAGCTTCCTTTCACTAACAATATGCATAGCTAAATCTATGCTTGCTTCACATGCTCGTTGAATGTTTAAAATGATACTGTCTTGCTTCGTATAGTTTAGCAAATTTTCCGGATTATTTTCGTAAACTTCCTGTACACGGATGATACATCGTTCTATTGTTTCTATTTTAGATAAGCTCGTATCACTGTTCATAAACGGATCCACTCTCCTTTATCTTTTCCAGTACTCGCTTCCGTTGTTCATTTAGGTCTGTGTACATAGAGAGTGCCCTCATTCGTTGTAAAATAAATTCATTTTCATCCTTGCAAAAAATAACTTCTCCTGTATAAAAAATTTGTGCAGCAAATACAGTATCCACTTTTCTAATATCAACAAGATCAACGGATTCGATCTGTAATTCTTCCGCGAGTTGCTGTGCCATCAGAAAGCGTTCATAATCCGGAATGTCCGTTCGAGTAAAAAAAGCAATGTCTATATCACTATCTTTACGTGCAGTACCTTTTGCATAAGATCCAAAAAGTATAATAAATATTGGGTTAAATTTCGATAACGTTGCACGAATTATTTTTATTTGGTCTTGGCTAATCATAGGGAAAACCTCCCTTAGTTCCTTTTATGTTAGTGTACCACGGTTGGGAGCAGACTTCATCCACCATTTTTACTGCAGTCTTCCCCGCGCATCGACTTTCCATTCGTCAATTACTTTTCCGTCCCGATGTACCAAATACGTTTCAAATAAATTCGCTACAACACAGGCGTGATTTGGAATAATAGTGAGGCGATCATTCAATTTCACATCGACCGTGCCTTCAACCGGGATAACGCCATGTTCCTCGGATAGACGAGCGATGACAAATTCGGGGTGTTCCTTTACGTAACCATGCCCAGCAATACTCGCATTTCCGTGTGCCCCTTGATCAAGTGCCAACGTCTTACTACCAGCGTCAATAACAATTCGATCCTTTTTAACAGAAACGACGCTTGAAAGCACGGTGAGCGCACACTGTTCCCTTGTTGCAACACCAAGTCCAACTTGAACCATATCATAAAATACGGCGTTTCCAGGTCGGATTTCAGTAATTCCTTCCACCACACTAGCAATTTTAAATGTCGGTGTCGATCCAACGCTCCGGTTCGGAATTGGAATGCCTGCCGCTTCACATAATTCCGCACTTGTCACAACTGCAGCCGCCTCTTCATGCGCAATTTTCTCAATTTCCTCGGTCGACGAAGCCGCATACGAATGCCCCGCATGAGTAAAAATACCATCCAACTGGAGTCCCGATAATCCCTTCACATGCTGCGCCAACTCCACGACTTCCTCATTCGGCTCCACCCCGACCCGATTCAACCCTGAGTTCACCTTAATCCACACGTTTAGCGGATTTTTTGGATCAAAACACTCCTCCAATAAGTCCGCTTGCTCCACGGAATCCACTGCTACGGTGACTTTTGCTTGATCCATCAGCCTCTTCACTCGTTCCAGCTTTGCTTTTGCGGAGAGTGGATACGCAATAAGAATATCTTTGATTCCACCTGCAACCATTACTTCCGCCTCACCAATTTTTGCTACCGTCAACCCAACCGCACCCGCGTCCATTTGACGCTTGGCAATTTCAATACTTTTATGAGTCTTAATATGTGGACGAACGTTTACACCTGCCTCCTTGGCAAACTGTGCAATATCCGCAATGTTCTTTTCCATTTTATCTAAATCCAACAACAAAGCTGGCGTATCTATCTTGGCAAAATTCATGTTATCCCTCGGCCTCCTTCAAACGTTCACATTTCCTTATAAGTTACTTTACCACAACCAGCCAAAAATAAAAATTGGTTAAGCAGAAAATAAATTCCGCTTAACCGTTATCTTCATTACAAACTATTCAAAAAATAATCAATTTCTGCTTCTGTATTATAAAAATGGGGCGACACGCGAATGCCAGAACGGAAATTCACGGCTATATTGTGTTTCGAAATCTCTTCTATATTACGTCCGGAGAACAAGGTAATTCCTGATTTACTATCCGGTGGTGAGAGCAGGCTTATATCCGGAATCGCCATTAATCCGTCTCGTAACCGTGCTGTCAGCATTGGAACCCGTTCATATATCTCCGTCCGTAAAGGCTGGAGCAAACTTAATGCTTCATGAATTCCAGCGATTGCAGAAAAATTCATATTTCCTGTTTCATAACGTCTAGCGTCCTCACTTAAACAATACTCAATTTTTTCATAGTCAAACGGATTTTCCATGCTTGCCCATCCTACCCAAGGCATATTCAATTTCTCCAGCGCATTTTTATTTACATATACGAAGGAAATTCCATCAGGCCCCATTGCCCATTTATAAAAGCCACTTACTAACACATCAATATGACATATCGTAACATCGAGTTCACTCGTTGCAAAGCCTTGAATAGCATCCACTACAAAAAATATATCATTGTTCTTACAAAAGTCACCAAGCTTCTGCAGATCAATCATGTTTCCATTTGTCGCACTTACCCAACTTACGCTGATTACTTTTGTCTTTTCTGTCACAGCATCTATAATTTGGTCGGCGGTTAATTCATTTCCATCAAAAGGGACCAGTTTCACATGAACGCCACGTTCCTCTAAAGCTAACCAAGGATAAATATTTGCTGGAAACTCTTTTTCGGGGATAATCACTTCATCCCCTGGGGAAAAATCGATTCCTTGTGCAGCTAAATTAATTCCGGCCGACGTATTCCATAAAAAACCAATTTCATTTGGATTGGCATGGATCCAATCGGCGATTAATCCACGTGTTTCTCCAACGAGATTCCACCAATTTGTAAAATCTGGTCCTTTTGTTTGTCGTTGTACGTGAAAATCATGAATTCGCTTAACCACATCGTTATGTAGTGGCCCCATCGCTGCATGATCTAGATACAGTTTTTCATGTAAAATTGGAATCCCATCTCGAAACTTCTTTATTTCTCTGTCCATCATAATCCACACACTTTCTTGCCAAATTGTTAAACGCTCTCTACTATCTGGTACGATTGAAAAATAGTTGAGTAGATTTCCACTGCTTCCATCAGTTCATCCTCATCTATCCATTCATCTTCCGTATGAGCTTCATGAATACTTCCAGGTCCAAAAACAACTGTCGGAATGCCGGCCGGCTGAATTTTACTTGCATCACAACCAAATTGCAAACCTACAAAATTAAAGTCTGGTCGAATCTTCTGAATCACTTCTGATAGAGCCATTAATTCACTAGTAGAAAGATCATTCGTCAAG
>NZ_JBPPZG010000068.1:0-17280 GCF_051918545.1 Pseudogracilibacillus amylolyticus (SeqCode)
CCTTACTCTTTCAAAAGATTGCATACTGATGTTTTTATCTTTTAATTTATTTACTAATAAAATATTATCCGAAATCGTTGATAAAGAATGAATATGCTCAAATGGTACATGAATGGTTTCTCCAAGATTATCAATGATGACAATTTCTTTATTTTCTACTTCCGTCTTATAAATCGCTTTTCTGGCGTTTAATTCTGCTTTTAGAGCTGAATCACCAAAACCAATTCCTGCGATAATCTCTCTTTCCCATGATTTTTTTAATCGATTAATTGTTTCATTTAAGAAATTCAAGTTATCTAAAATTTCTCCTCTTGAACTAAAAATCATATATTTTCCATCACCTATTTCGAAAAAAGACCCATTCATGTCACGACTAAGTGTCAGAAGTTCTTCATTCATTTTTAACGTAGCAAATTGAATATCATAAGATAATTGCTCACTTTGTTCCTCGTACATTTTCGTGTCCACATCAATCATACAAACACCAATTTGTGTCCGTTTAAAATAAGTGATTTGTGATCGTTGTTCAATCGATTGAATTACTTGTTTTGTGGCTAGTTTAGTTGTACTAATCCACTCAGCAGGTATATTATCTTCTTTTAGAAGTTCCATTACTTCTGGATAACATGTCAGTACGGCATCCACTTTATTTTCTTTATATAAACGAAGGTGGTATTCGTATAATTCATAGTAGTTAATCTGGGCATCAAATGTTTTTACCATCATTTCTTTCAGCGGAATTGATAATTGATCAAGTGAAATATCTACAACATTTGATTTGTCTAATATATCAATACTTACACAATCAATCTTATTTTTTGTCGAAACCATAAGTTGTAAAAGGGCTTTGTAAAAACCTGTTTCTAGTAGATGAATATAAAAAAATTTATTCGTATCTTGCTTCGATTGTTTGGCTATTTCATAAGGAATCGGACCTGAAAACAAGAAGTAATCGAACGCCTCGTAGTGTTCTTTTATAATGCCTGTTGTTTCAGTCGCTGTATTATAAATGAATGGAACAAAAGTTAAATTGTCAGAAAATTCTTTGGCGACTTCCAATATTCGATCTACTGATTTTATTGGTCCAACAACCCCGACTTTATACATGATATGATCCTCCATTTCAATGATTCTTTTATTATAACAAAGTGATTCATTAAACGGAAAAAAGTCTCAGGGATGAAACTACCCGAATAAATAGATAATTCCTAATCTATTATTCGGGTAGTTGCTTAAGTGATAACCAAACAATCTCTTAATTATAGTTAATAAGCTGAGCGATAAATAGGAAGACAACAGCAAAACCGTACCAGATAAGAAGAAGTGGCCAGATGAACTTTATCCATTTTTCCCATTTGATACCTGCAATTGCTAATACCGCCATAAAATAGCCGGAAGTTGGGTAGAATATATTTGAGAATCCATCCCCGAATAAGAATGCGAGTACCGCTGTTTGTCTTGTTACACCTGATAAGTCTGCGAGTCCAGACATAATTGGCATCGTAACCATTGCTTGTCCACTTCCAGATGGGATCAGAAAATTAAGTAAAGCTTGAACAATTAACATAATCGTTGCAGTAACACCACTTGGCATTGCTTCTACTAGATTCCCAGCAGCATAAATAATAGTATCCATGATGTTTCCGTCATTTAACACAACTGCAACACCACGTGCAATACCAACAACCATAGCACCTAAAATTATATCTTTAAATCCTTTCATAAATGATTCTGAAATCTGAGATATGCCGAGCCCTCCAACAATACCAACGATAATTCCAGTCATAATGTATAAACCAGATAGCTCACGGAAATACCAGCCGTGCTCAAGTATGCCCCACAGTAAAACACCAAATGCAACTAATACTACGATAGAAGCAAGCTTTTGTCTTGTAGTTGCTTTCTGTCCGTTAGTATCATCCATTGCCTGATGCTGTTCTAAGTTATCACCATAAGTAATGCTTAACTCAGGGTTACTTCGCACCTTTTTGGCATAACGTACAACATACAAAATCCCAATCGAAAGTACAATGACAAGAATAACCAATCTGTAACCCATACCTGAATATAACGGAAGTTGAGAAATTGTCTGAGCAACTCCTAAGTTTGCTGGAGCTGTCAGTGCAACGGTAAACCCAGCAATCGTTGATATAAGCACTGCGCCTGCTGCTGTTACCTTATCAAAACCAAGCCTAAGCATTAATGGTAAAATTGCTGGCAAGTAGACTAAGGATAATTCAATTTGACCTGTAAAAGTAGTAATAATTGCAAAAGGTATCATCAATATTGGAATAACCCATAGTCCTTTGTTAGAAAATGTGTTTGCTAATTTACTAACACCTAGATTAATAATTCCAGTTCGTTCAATTACTGCGAACATACCACCAATCATTAAAATTCCAAAAATAATTTCCGCTGTCTCAATAAATCCTGTTGGAATCGCAAACATAAAATCAAATATGCCTACCGGTGTACTTTCAACGACTTCGAATGTACCAGGATCAATGACCTCTCTGCCGTCTTCTATCGTTACACGCTCGTATTCTCCTGCTGGTATAACATAACTTGCAAGAGTAGCTATAATAATGATGATAAATAAGACTGCAAAGATATGGGGCATCCAGGATTTTTTCTCACTGCCTTTTTCTTCGTTGTTTTTCTTATTACTTGTTGCTTCATTTTTTTTCATGGAATTTCGCTCCTTCTTTAGCTTATTTTAAAAAATTTATCACACTGAAAATTAAAACGGCCGAATTATATAATCTTTTTCTAACAACCAATCTGATTAAAGGCTTTTTCTTACATTATGTTCATAACCGTATACATCCCTGCTTTAAACGATTTCATTTCCTGTTAAATGAAGTGCTGTTGTGATGTAATATTTTAAAGCTATTTGTAGCGCATCCTCGTTAATATCAAATTGTGGATGGTGATGTGGAATGATTGGTCCGTTTTCATTTTTCATTGCTCCAATACCAACATAGCAGCTCGGAACTACATTACTAAATGCCGAAAAATCTTCTCCACCTAGCATTGGTAATGAGGGTACAACTTTGATACGATCATCATCTTTAAATTTTTTTTGTGCATTCTCAAAAATACGTTTGGTTAATTTCTTATTATTTATGACAGGGTCATACCCATATTCATAAGAAAAAGTCGCTTTCGCATGATGAGCAGTTGCTATGTTCGTACAAATGTGTTCTATATTTTGCTTCAATCGTTCACGGACATCATTCGTTAAAGCACGAACGGAACCACCGATATATGCTTTATCCGGAATGACATTATAAGCTTCCCCGCAATGAAACCTTGTTACTGACACAACACCACTTTCCAATGGCCCGATAACCCTTGATGTAATATGTTGCAAGTTCGTTATTATTTGTGAACCAATCGCTAATGCATCTATCGCTGACTCTGGTTGTGATGCATGTCCTGATTTACCCTCTATCGTAATGTCAAAAATATCAGAAGCCGCCGATACAGGACCTTCCGTAATTTGGATTTCACCGAGGGGGACGGTTGACCATAAATGAAGACCAAGAACGTAATCGACACCCTCTAAAACCCCAGCTTCGACCATTTCTTTTGCACCGCCTGGTGGAACCTCTTCTGCATGTTGAAATAGAAATAGAAATTCCCCACTTAATTCTTCTTGTAATTCAGATAATATTTTTGCTGTCCCAAGTAATATTGCCGTATGACCGTCATGCCCACACGCGTGCATGACGCCATCTACTTTTGAAGCAAAAGGGAGGTTTGTTTCTTCTTTAATTGGTAAAGCATCAATGTCTGCTCGAATAGCTATCGTTTTACCAGATCCTTTTCCACCTTTTAAACGTCCCATCACACTCGTTTTTGTTGGGTGTGAAACTTCAATATTACCTAACCTGTTCAATTGATCATTAATATATTGAGCTGTTTTAAATTCGTTAAATGAAAGCTCGGGATATTGATGAAGATAACGTCGCCAATTAATCATTTGTTTGTGAGCGTTTTCGTAAATTGTTATGTTCATTTGAATACTCCTTTTTATTTACGTCGATTAAACGACACTTGCGTTAATTATATTATAAGAGGTTCTTCATATTAATCAAGCCCTTTTATTAAAAAAGTTTGATAATTTTAATGTAGCACTCAGAATTTAATTCATGATAATCATTGAAAATATTACGCGTGGTGAATGTAATGTATAATGAAGTTTTGTTTCATAAAAGTTGTAATAGTACTTACAGTGGGGGAAGTTAAATACAACATCTTTTTCATATTTTAATTGAGTAGAGTGTTTTCTATCATCATGGTAGACGGAACAACTTTTTATATGACGGTTATTGCATGATAAATCCTTCTTATTTTTGGTATAGTTGACGTAATCAAAGTAGTTTATAGGATGTGAGTACAATCGAGTCTGATTTTTTATATCCTTGTCGTACAAGTCATTTATTTGATAATGATTGGTTAAAAAAGTGGCAAGATGGACGACAGTATACATTTAAGCGTGGAGAGCAGATTAGTTATCCGAACAAAATAGAGAACCAACTGTATCTAGTCGTCACAGGAAATGTGAGTATCGGACATTTACATGAAGACGGGAAAGAATGTGTTTTAGGAATATTACATGCTGGAGATTTTGTTGATTTGCCAAGTGTGTTTTCGGATAAAGAGAGTGACGTGTATGCAACAGCATTAACAGATGTAACAGTAGTAAAAGTTCCTAAAAAAGATATTATTGATAAAGTGACTGGGACTCCAGAGTTATCCCATCAATTATTAGCTTATTTTTCAAGACAATTGCAAGAAGTTGTAATGATTTTGGAACAGGTCGCCTATGATAAGGTAGAAGAGCGATTAATTCGTGCGTTTCATCGTTTAATCGACCGGAAAAATGCGAAAAACGGATGGTACCCGCTTCCTGAATTTATTACGCATAAAGATATTGCTGGCATGATCGCCTCAACCCGTGAGACGGTAACCTTTTTAATCAATAAACTCATTCAAAGTGGCGTGCTTAAAAATGAAGAAAATCGACTTTGGTTTCTAAAAGACTAGTCATCTCATTCTCCATAAACCTATAATAAATATGTAATCTCCCTTACATACAAATATCTTTACTCCATGTAAGATGAGTATTGTATTAACTACTTATTGTTGGAGGAGATAGGAATGAACGGAATAAATTTTGCAGCAGTGGAGCAAACAACGAAAATGATTAAAGAAGACCCATCGCTGAAAATGAGAAATTGGCAGGCGAGTATTAAGTGGAAAACAGGTGTTCAAAACACGTTGAAAATTCGTGATTTTGACCCAATAAAAATAGATGAACCTGAACTATTAGGTGGAACGGATACAGGGCCCAATCCCGTTGAATTGCTAATCGGAACAGCGGGAAGTTGTTTTTCCATTACGTTTCAAGTGCTAGCAAGCCAAGAAGGCATTACATTAGATGAGGTTAGTGTTGATATCGAGGCAGATTTAAATGCAGCTGTATTCCTAGGCTTGGAAGAGGGAGATGGAGGCATCATTGATCCAGTTATTACATTAAAGGCAAAAACAACAGCAAACAAAGAGCAAGTAGAAGAAATTGCACAAGTAGCACTGCAAAAGTCTCCTGTACTCATGAGTATGAAAGCAAAAATTCATTTGGAAATAGAATAAGAATCAATAGAGTGGAAATTTCACCCTATAAATCTTGAGCCATTGGTAATTTTTACAGTTATGAGTTTTGATACACACATAATCATAACGTAATTTGCCGTGGCTTTTTATTTTGTTTAGTTCCTAATTGATAATGTATATTTCGCGATAGCATTTTGATTCCGTGTACAGGATGTTCATTTAATGGGAATAGCACATCTAGCCTCGTTTTAGTCCGTTTAAAAGATGCATAAATAGAGTTTCTTTCTTGAAGGTTATGATAAGAATCCAAGATATCTCCGTATTTATTCAAAATATCATCTATATCTGCGGAAAAAAGAATAGTTCTTGCAGGTTCTGGTCTTCTAGACAAATTCAGAACCTCCAATCATTTCCTCTATTAATTCTTCTTTTTCCACCTCTAAATCTTGCCATCTGCGAATATCAGAAGGATCGTCCATAGCATCAATATCTTCTACCTTATATTTTTCCAATGCTTCCATAATCGTTTTCGCTTTATATTCTTTTTGCAATTCTGTTATCTCATCAAGCACTTCTTTCAACCGTTCTTCAGGTGTCTGATTTTGTAGTTTCTCTTCTTGTGCTAACATTTGCATACGGATAGCATATACCGGATCATGCCAAAGAGCCACCGCATGTTTGGGTATTTTATGATGGGAAGTCGTATCAATCGTTTCAAATCCTTGTTTTATATACTTGTTAAGTGTCACATTGGATACTCCTAGCAATTCTGCGGCTTCTTTTGGTGTAATGAGATATTCTTCCCGATACTCAAAGTACATCCCTTTTCCGCCCATTCGGTAGTACCAAAGTTCCACATCTATTTTTAATTTACCAAAATCAACATCAGAAACAGGATGTTCAATTTTATTGATGAAATGTAACGTTTTATGCATAGATTCCATGTTTTTCTTTGATCGAATATAGCCTTCATCAAAATCGAAGACGCTTGTTTCAAAAGTAATTCCCTTCAGACGATCTTTAAAAGCACTTAACATGAAATGAATAACTCGATCGAATACATACAAAGTCTCCTTCTCGATTTTGAGCAAATTATTAGTCTCGTATGCTTTTTGAATATCAACTTTTGTCTGTTCAAGTAAATCAATACTCATTATTTTCACCTCTTTCTACCTCCATTTTAGCGTGTTCTTCACGAAAATACAATATCGTTACTTAATGATATGATATAATCATTAACATTATATTCAACATTTTTATTATCTATGCGTTATAACTTTTAAGTTTGAGTGTTTTCTCATATATTCAGTTCGAAAAAATTCATATACAAAAGTGAACAAGTGTTCGATTCTAATATATATGAAGAAGGGGAATTAGAAGAGGTTGCAACTTGTAAGTATTACTTACAAGTTCAAAATGAAGGTGAGAGAGAGGTTAAAAGAAATGCGAAACACTACAACCTCGAAATGATTATTGCCATCGGCTACCGAGTTTGCTCCCATCGAGGCACACAATTTCGCAGATGGGCAACAGAGCGTTTGAATGAATATCTCGTTAAAGGCTTTACTATGGATGATGATCGTTTGAAAGAAATGCGTAATTGGGGACAAGATTACTTTGAAGACTTTATTAGAAAAAAAGACGAGAGAAAAGGAATAATCCTCTCGTCTTTTTGTCTCTTAAATCACCACGGTGAACCTGAATTAGTTGTATCTTGATTATGGAATCTCTCTTAATTGATTAAGTATTGTCAAATAAAAAACCGAGCAGGCATCGAGCTAGCTTGGTTTTTGTCTTAATGGAGGTCAATTTAAATATCATTTCTTTTAATATGATAAACTGGCTTATAAAGCATGTTAACGGAAGATACATAAAAATAACAAATCTTTTTTTGTTCAAAAATTTTCAAAGAAGGGGTATGGATGTTGAAAAAATTTAAGAAAGTTTACTTAGAAATTACAAGTGTATGTAATCTTGCATGTAGTTTTTGTCCACCGACATTACGACCGAAACAATTCATTTCACTGGAGGATTACTCCAAGCGATTAGACGAAATTAAACCGCATACAGATTATGTTTATTTACATGTAAAGGGTGAGCCACTGTTACATCCTAAGATCGATCAATTGTTAGATATTAGTCATGAAAAAGGGTTTAACGTTCATATTACAACGAACGGAACATTAATTAAAAAGAAGGGAGAAACAATAATAAATAAGCCTGCGCTAAGGCAATTAAATTTCTCACTCCATAGCTTTGATGGCAATCCTGCTCTCAGAGAAAAAGATAAGGAAAGCTACGTGAGAAGTATCCTATCTTTTGTAAAAAAAGCAATGAGCCAATCAAAAATGTATATTTCCTTGAGATTATGGAACCTGACAGAAGACAATCTGGTAAATCTAGAAAGAAGTCGGAATAGAGAATTGCTAGAAATTATTGAGAAAGAATTTAATTTAGATTACAAAATTGAAGAAAAAGTGAAGCCAGGTGGCGGCATCAAAATTGCAGATCGAGTATACATCAACCAGGATTATGAGTTTAAGTGGCCTGCATTACATGAAGAGGAAGATGATGGTAGGGGCTTCTGCTATGGCTTAAGAAACCAGGCAGGTATCTTGGCAGACGGAACCGTTATCCCTTGTTGTCTAGATGGTGAGGGAATTATTGACCTTGGAAATATTAATAATCACTCATTTTCTGAAATTATCAAAATGGATCGAGCAAAAAACCTTGTTGATGGTTTTTCAAGAAGAGTGGCTGTGGAGGAACTATGTAGAAAATGCGGCTTTCGTAAAAGATTTGGGACATAGTTAAACAAATCACTTGGTTAAAACAAGTATAGGAAAGATTCAGTTCTCAAGTTGTACTTTACAACTGCTTAGATGAAGAAAAATGGAATATCCCCTCATCTTTTGCCCCTTACATAATGAATCTTTCCATAACAAACCAATGTACATCACATAATTTATCGATGGAATTTTTCAATTTTGCATATGTATAATCTCTCCGTCTTGCTTTAATAGCGCTTCTCATGGAAAGTGTCATTTTTTTATGAACAACAATATTTTTAGAATATAGAGTAAATAGCTCTTGTACCTCTTTCTCTTCTTTATCCCCTTTATGATCATCTATTTTTAGTTATACTTCTTGTTGCGTGTCGTTTAAATTCTATATTTTTCTTATTATTGTTACTAAACCTTCCACGTAACGTCATACGTATTGTTGTAAATAATCCAACTAGACAAAAACACATTTTTACTTCCTTGCATATACTGCTATGGGCTTCAAAAAAAGGAGTGTTAATAATGAGTGGAAACTGGAATCTTAGTGATCCGTATGTTTATCAAGTTTTAACGGGATTTCACAATAAATCCCTTGCCGTTCAAACGACGCAAGGCTCTGTACGAGGCGTATTAAGAGAGGTCATGCCTGATTATATCGTCATCCATATGGGCGGCACACCATTTTTTATTCGTATACCTCAAATTATTTGGTTTCACCAAATAGAGAACGAATAAGTCAAGTTCCATCCAACATATGATAACAATAGTTATTTTTTACGGAAGGAGGATAACAGCTCATGATGAAACGAGTGAATAAAATCGTCATTGAGTTACCATATCCAGAACATGGCGATATGAATGCTGCTGCAGCTGTACAAGAATTAATGGGAGGCAAATTCGGTGAGATGTCCACATTAAACAATTACATGTTCCAATCCTTTAATTTCCGCGGTAAAAGAAAGTTTAAGCCCTTTTATGATTTAATTGCAAGTATTACGGCGGAAGAATTTGGTCATGTTGAATTAGTTGCAAATGCAATTAATCTACTTTCCATCGGCAATACCGTTCCAGGTGACCCTGACACTGCCCCTCTACAAAATGGAAAGGATGCCCGTTACTCAACGCATTTTACGACAACTGCTCAAACAGCTTATCCGGGAGACGGAATGGGGAGACCGTGGAACGGATCTTACGTAAATAACAGTGGTACGCTCGTGGAAGATCTTCTTGCCAATTATTTATTGGAAATCGGCGCAAGAAACCATAAAATGCGTGTCTATGAAATGACTACCCATCCTACCGCCTTAGAAATGATTGGCTACTTACTTGTTAGAGGCGGAACGCATATTATTGCCTATGCAAAAGCAATTGAAGTAGCTACAGGGGTGGAGATAGGTAAGATGCTTCCTGTCCCAAGTTTGGATAATAATAAATTTGATTATGCCAAAAAATTCATGGATCAAGGATTATATAATGTGTTGTATACATGGGGTGAATCGGATTATCGGGATATCAACCAAATTTGGAAAGGGGCTAACCCAGAAACAGGTGAAAGATTAAGAGTAATTGATGGAGTGCCTGAAGGCGCGCCTGTACCTGATTTTCCAGAACTTCCAGAGCAATTTGCACCAGGAATTGATCGTGATGATTACCATCGTATATTAAAACGTTTAAAAAGTAATTTGTAATTTTTAAAAAACTCGGCTGTCACCTAGCCTTTTAGTGACAGCCTTAGTTGCAATTTGTGCAAGTCAAGAAAATATTATACCTTCTTACCTGCCAAAAAGAGTCATTGTAAAATAATCAATCATGCAAAGATTTAAATTATTCAGGAAGAGAGAATAACCACTGCCTATTCAGATTTTCCATTCTTGATTCGGTACTTAATGAAGGAGGTTCGATTCGCTTGAAAAAAGTGAGGGTTGGATTACGACCCATTGTAAGGAATATAAATTTACCCACTGTCATGAAATCAACTGTACTTCCAGGTGACTCAATGGAAAGATTATTTATTGCAACCCAAGTAGGAGAAATCTTTTACTTAGCAGACCGGGATATTAAGACTTTTTTAGATATTCGCTCTCAGATAATAAATCTAGGTGCTAATGGTGGATATGATGAACGAGGATTGCTAGGACTAGCGTTTCATCCAGATTTTTATTATAACGGTTTGTTCTATCTTCATTATTCAGTTGCTGGAACACAAGGACCAGGCGCTTTACCTGAATCCTTTCATCCTGACCCGTGTGATCCCAATACTTTAAATCTTAGATGGACAAATAGAGAAACTCAATTTGATCATATTGATACCATTGAAGAATGGGGTTTACAGTTGAATGGCACACCGGGGAAACGACGTACATTACTTAACTTAAGAAGACCATTTGCAAATCATAATGGAGTTAATAGTTTAAATTTCTCCCCTGAAACAGGAAAACTTGTATTAACAACGGGAGATGGTGGATCGGGCTATGATCCATTTAACTTAAGTCAGGATAATATGGAGATTGCTGGTAAAATAATTGAGATTGATGTAAGTAAGAATACATTTATCAATAATCCACCTGTTGTTACACGGTTTAATGAACTTCCTTTAAGCTTTCAGGAAATCCTTACCGTAATGGCCAAAGGGGTTCGCAACATACCAGGCATTTCGTATCAAAGGGGTTATAATCAGTACGTAAAATATACGGGAAATGTCGGACAGGATTTGGTAGAGTCGATCTTTTCATTCGTATATTATAAACCAATACCAGTAACTCATCTCAATTCTGAAACTGATGAAGAAGGTTTAATTAACTTTGGCTGGCGGGGATGGGAAGGTGCTTTTCCTACTTCGATTATAAAAGACTGCACGAATAATCCGACTTTGAATGAAAAAACAATCGCTTATTACTATGAAGCAGTTGCACTTTCAGGAAATCGTCTTCAGCCTTTAACTAGTTATTTTCATCAGGATAAAAGACCCGATAAGTTTGCTGGCACTGCACTTACAGGAATTCAAGCTTATATGGGAAATGCCATCCCAAATTTAACAGGAAGTGTTGTCTTTACCGATCTCGCCCGGAAAGAATCTCAATCTCAAGTTAGAGGGGCTTTAGCTTACACCATGGTGAGACCGGATGGTAAACAAAATGATTTTAGTGTGATTGAAACCGATTATGACTTTGGGTCTCAATCTAGCTATTATGTTAGTTTGGGAACGAATCTGAATCAATCTAGATTATTTTTAGGAGTTTATAACTCTACAAGAGTGACTGATCTTAACCAGGGTACCATTTTTGAAATAGTTCCATGAATTATTTCTAAACCATAATCATTTTTATTCTTTTAAAAATAATTAATGCAATTTCAACCCATAACCAGCTATAAAGGAAAGAAAATAAAGAAATACTTCCAATTGTAAGAAATGAAAAGGAATCAGAGGCGGCTGGACCTAAAACTGGAAAGTGGAAAATATATAGCAGACTCATAATCCCTAAAAATAAAAAAATTGCACCAGAAGCGATCATACTTATTCTCTTTCTAAAAAGGGAAAAAGATGTCCCTATGCCAAGTCCTAACAATCCTGTTGTAAAGGGGAATATAATTAGTTCAGTCGGCTCTAGGATGAATAACAGCATCATTGTCAGAAAATAGGACATTACTCCAAAGGGAATAGAAAATATGGAACATAACAGAATAGGTGCAGTGGCAAGTGGACTTATAAAATATCCTATACCTGGTAACATGCCTCCAGCAGCCTGGAGAATAGCAGCAATACAAGAAAAAATAGATACTAACATGTGCTTCATTGTTTTTTTATGATGGTTGAATTTTTCTTGAATTAAACGAACCTCATCAGAAATAGGTTTAAAAAAATACATCTTTCCACCCCATTCTAAATGAATTAAATGTTACTACACATTATATTTCCATTTATTAAAGGTAGAACTTATGATTACTCCCAACATCCGAATCTTGCGACTATGGGGTCAACTTTTATACAATCATTAAAAATATTAATATTGAAAACCTCGTATAGTAATTCCTTGATGATCCTTGGCATAAGTAAATGAGGCTTTTTCAATTGGCATTAATTATGAAAAAATAAATTGCATTATATTACGTATTGAAAATTAGCATTGCAAGTATACACGTTTACAAAACGGTAAACAAATGTTTTCAAATACGTTTACATGTAAACAAATATGTTTGCATCGCTTAAAAAAATGTGTATACAGTTTTGTAATTATCGTTTACAGAAATGTGTACAAAAGCCAGTTTGTTTACAGTATGTTTACAGGTTTACAATTTTATTTCTTTTCAGTAACCCTCATTGAAGAATCTACTAATCTCTTATACCCTTTAATAAATAGCATCAGTCGTACACAGAGAATGGTTAGTAGAAAACTTGGCTTATCGCCAAGCCTTTATGGCGAAAGGCTTAATTGCACTTATGCAGATAAGAAAGTTTAATACTTTCTTATCTGCGAAAAAAATTATTATTGAAAAGGAATGAATGTCTATGTCGAGAATTGCAGCAGTTGATGTTGGTAATGATTCGATTAAAGCGATTTTTGGAGAACTAGAGTACGAATTAAATATTCCTAACATTATTGCAAGGGACACAGAAGACCGTCCGGTAATTGGAATAGAGGAATTAGACAATAAGAATCCTCTCGAGGGGATTCATTTGAAGGTGCATTCGCCAGCTCTAAAGGAAAATAATGCGATTTATCGTGTTGGTCACTTAGCGACAAAAAGTAGTAATGCAGAGGAGTTAGATCCGGGAAGTAGTAAATCAGAAGAAGATCAAACATTGATCATGCTGCTTTCCACATTAGCACTGGATGCAGTAAAAGAAGAGAATGCGTCAATTTTCCCTCGTATCAAAAACGTTGTTGATGCTAATTATACATTGGGAACGGGCCTCCCCCTTCGTGAAGTAAAAGAGGGAAAAGATGCTGGATACCGTTCAAAATTAATAGGATCTGTGCATCAGGTAGAGTTTCTCGTTACACCAAAGTATCAGGGGCTAAAGGTGAATATTAAATTTAATGAGGTAAAGGTATACCCTGAGGGATTTGCTGCCTATATTAATCTTGTAATGGATAATAATCATAAGGTTATTAATAAAGATTTAATCGATAAAAGAATCTTAATTCAAGATATTGGTGGCTTGTCTACAGATATTGCTGTTATTAGAAACCGTAATGTCGATGATGATAAGGCGCAAGGGTTTAATCTTGGGGTATCTGAATCATTAGAGGCTATCAGAGAAGAAATCAGATCCAAACATGGGATAGAATTGGATAGCCGTCGTGATGTTGTTGATATTATCACAAGGAAAAATAATCGTAATCACATCATGGTGAAAGGAAATCGGACAAGTGTCCATGATATTACAGACCGTATGCTGCTGGAATTAGCCAAAAAACAATATCGTTTATTACATAATGTATGGCAAAAAAACTCACAAACAGAGATCTGTTATTTTGTTGGTGGCGGTTCTAATGTCATAAAAGATTATCTAAAAACGTTAAATAATAATCTAGATGGGTATAATATTGAATTTTTTGAAGATGAAAAAGAGAGTATTTGGATGATGGCAAACGCTTATTATAAGCTTATTACCGACTATGTAAGGAAGACAGAGAAGAAAAAGGCATCCCAAAAGCCGGTAAAAAAATAAAGTTAAGGTGATTCTATGAAAAAGTCTGTCTCAAATGAGATTAAAAGAGGGCAAGCGATTTCTTTCCGCGTCCCCTCTGATACTCCTGATCATTTATTAAAACATCTGCAGAAACTAAAAGAAACAGAAAGAAGGAACTTTTCTAGTAGGATTGCTGAGTTTGTGATGCAGGGGGTTGGTCAGTCCCTCTCAAGGGAAAGAGAAGTAATTTCTATTCCCCTCCCCCATAAATTAACTAAGCATCAGCGGAATTGGCTAAAGCATGAACATTCAGAGGCATTACTTGGTAGCATTATTTATCAGCTTTTATCAGATCCGGTCCGTGCTGCTTCCTTGCTTGCCTCTTTAAATAGTAATTCCTTAAATCTAGATGATGCTTTATATCTCCAAGAGGAAATTGACATGGATAAACCCCAAACAGAGGAATTAAACATGGAAACTCAGTTACCTTCTTTAGAGAAAACTACTTTATCAGACGAGTTAAATAAGTTTGATGATGACTTACATACATTTAAGCTGGAAAGTGTAAAAGAAGATCTCGTAAAAATGGAGGAGAAAGAGGATTCATCCGAAGATGATTTAGATAGTCTTTTAGAGGATTTTCTTACAGAAATGAATAAGTAAAATAGTATATCTTTAATAAACAGGTAGGGTAATTAATTGCTCTAATTGCAAAACCATTTAATTTACGTGGGTAATTACTATGATAGAAGTTACGGTTGTGTTCTAATAAGCGAATTATAGAGTAGACTCCATATTGTTATTCTAATTATATTACTTCTATGTGACTAAAGTAACAAAATACGGCAATTCGTGTAATACATTCTTAATCATTCTGTTACTGAATACCCTATTCTTATATGCTAATATAGTCACTGTTAGCATTTAAGGAGGGCTTACTTTATGAAAAAATTAGGGGTAGCTATTGCGACATTGAGTATTTTCTTTACAGGGATAGCTACAATGAATGTTTCTGCAGAAGAATATGAGGTGCAGGAACGAGATAGTCTTTGGAGTATTGCACAAAAATTTGACACTTCTGTCCAAAATTTGATCGATATAAATGGATTGGATTCTACAATAATCCATCCAGGCCAACATATAACTACTACTGATAAGATAGCGCAAGAGGAAACATCAACAACGGAATCATATATCGTTAAAAAAGGTGATACACTAAGCGAAATTAGTAGTAAATATAATATAAATATAGAAGAGTTAATGAATTGGAACGATCTTTCTGATAGTTTGATTCTTATCGGACAAGAGTTGAAAATTAATCGAACATTACAAGAAGGTAACGTTGCAAAAACAGAAGGAAAACAAAACAATAAAAGTGAGGCTACAGAAGTAGCAAATGAACCGAAGCTAAAACAAGAAGCCAAAACAATTTCAGTAACAGCAACTGCTTATACTGCGAAATGTGACGGTTGCTCTGGAATAACATCTACAGGAATTGATTTACTTGCAAACCCTGATAAGAAAGTAATTGCTGTAGATCCAAATGTGATTCCTTTAGGTACGGAAGTATATGTGGAAGGCTACGGAAAAGCCGTCGCTGGTGACATTGGTGGTGCAATCAAAGGAAATAAAATTGATGTCCATGTACCAACAAAAAGTGAAGCAAGTAGTTGGGGCGTAAAAACTGTTGATGTAACAATTCTTGATTAAAACTAGTAGCAGAAAATAAATATCATCATAAGGAAAGTGGCTATAAAGCTGCTTTCCTTTTTTGTTATGGGACATCTACTTTAATTAAGTATACATTTTATACTGACATATCGTCTATACAATTTTAGAAAACTTGGCTTATCGTTAAAGAAAACATGCTCTCATCACTAGGGGTATGCCGACGTTAGGCAGAGAGCCTGTTCTTAGTCGGCCTTCCTGGCCAAAGACGGAGGTGATGTTGCACTTATGCTAAGTAAGTGCAAGCTTTTGCGAGAGTATGAATTGCACTTACGCGTGATTGACGTGCTAGTGACTTACGCCTGGGACAAATGCTTTACGGTGGGACGGAACGAAAGTGCAAATGCTCTTCGATGGGACGAGTAAGCGCAGTCCCAGTCTCAGGACGCTCGAGCTTTTAGCCAGTGAGCGAGTCTAGAAAATTTTATACTTTTTATCTACCAAAAAAGTCATTTCACCACCAACAGTAGTAAAATGACTTTAAAAAATTTATTATTTAAGCTTCCGTTTTTTGAAATGAATCAGCATTTCGGATGAGATAGTCGAATGCACTTAATGATGCAGTCGCAGCTGCTCCCATTGAGATGATGATTTGTTTATATTTTTCATCTGTGCAGTCTCCTGCAGCAAATACGCCTGGAACGTTTGTTGCACCGTTTCTATCGACGACGATTTCACCAAATTTATTACGTTCTACTGCATCGCCTAGCCAGGCTGTGTTTGGTACAAGACCGATTTGGACGAAGACTCCTTCTAGTTCGATATGTTCTTCTTTTTCAGTTTCTCGATCAATATAGGAGATCCCATTTACATTGTCTGTTCCAGTAATTTCTGTTGTTTGAGCATTTTTAATCACTGTTACATTCGGTAAACTTTTCAGACGATCTTGCAACACAGAATCAGCTTTTAACTCATCTGCATATTCGAGAATGGTTACATGTTTTACAATTCCGGCAAGGTCAATTGCTGCCTCTACACCAGAGTTACCTCCGCCGATAACTGCTACACGTTTTCCTTCAAATAAAGGACCATCACAATGCGGGCAATAAGCTACCCCTTTATTTCTGAACTCATCCTCACCAGGAACACCGATTTTACGCCAGCTAGCACCTGTAGTCAGGATAACCGATTTACTCTTTAGAACTGCACCATTTTCAAGTTCAATTTCAATCAAGTCTTTCTTTTCAAGACGTGTAGCACGCTGTAAATTCATGACATCAATATTATAATCTTTCACATGTTCCTCAAGATTTGCTGCAAGCTTCGTGCCTTCTGTGCGTTTAACACTAATAAAGTTTTCAATCGTTGCTGTGTCTAGAATTTGACCACCAAATCGTTCTGCAACAATACCTGTACGGATTCCTTTACGTGCCGCATAAATTGCTGCACTTGCCCCTCCAGGTCCACCACCAACAACAAGTACATCAAATGGATCCTTATCTTCAAATTCTGATGCGTCTGGACCACCGCCAAGCTTAGCAAGAATTTCTTCTACAGTCATCCGACCGTTTCCAA
>NZ_JBPPZG010000069.1:0-17017 GCF_051918545.1 Pseudogracilibacillus amylolyticus (SeqCode)
ATTACCTCCAAGTGCAAGGGTTTTCTAATACATTTTAAAAAGTCCTTGCATCTTTATTCGACATAATATGTCGAAATCCCTTGTTGGTAATGAATTTTTTGCAGATTCAGCAGACCCTATTTATCAAATTCATTTATTTTGCAGCGTTTGTTTGTTAGTTAAATGAGGTGTTTTGCTTTTCTTTATTATAATATGCACGGAAAACTTTCATTAAGGCCCGTTTCTCGATCCTTGAGACGTAACTTCGTGATATGTTTAATAATTTAGCAATTTCTTTTTGAGTCAATTCTTTATTATTACTTAAACCGTAACGGTATATTAATACGGTTTTTTCCCTTTCATCCAAGACCTCAAAATGTTCTTTTAACTTACTTATCTCCATATTTAATTGAATATATTCCAAAATATTTTCTGACTCGGCTTCGATGACATCTAGTAAACTAATCTCATTGCCTTCCTGATCTTGACCGATTGGGCTATGTAGTGATACATCTTTACGGGATTTCTTTAATGTTCTTAAATACATTAAAATTTCGTTTTCAATACATCTTGCAGCATATGTCGCTAATTTTGTACCTTTTCCAACTTTAAAACTCTCTACACCTTTAATTAACCCGATTGTCCCGATTGAAATAAGGTCCTCCGTATATTCCCCAGTGTTATCAAATTTTTTTACAATATGGGCTACAAGACGTAAGTTATGTTCAATTAGTTTATTTCTAGCATCCGGATCTCCCTCTTGCATTCGTGCGAGGTATTTCTCTTCTTCTTCTTTGGAAAGAGGTTGTGGGAAAGTATTATTTTTTACATAAGAAACAAAAAATAACGTTTCCTTAATAAGTAACGTTAAAATTGATAAAAACGTTGACACGTTTTTCACCTCCATGCTCCATGCATTATTAGCTATATAACATTCTTATGAAGGATTGGAGTAAAACGTGTCTGTCCTCAGTAATTATTTCCTATATCAATACCAAAATTAAAAGACAAACTGCGTGGCATAAACTTACACAGCTTGTCTTTTATAACATAATTACTTATACAGATCCATGGTGTTCAGCAGGTCTATATTACACCATTTATCATATCGTGAAAGCTACAATGACAAAAAAGACTGCCATTGCGACTAAACCTACTGGTACTGCGAAACGAGCATATTCCAGGCTAGTTATTTTAAGTTTCCCAGCAGCGATAATATTTGGGATATTTCCTGGTATTAACATTCCACCACTAATACAAAGACCAAGTAAAATAGCTTCTATTGTAGATTTGCTCATTTGTGGACTAATTTCTGCGGCAGCTAAGGTCGCATTATCTAAAACAGCTGAAATAATATTAATCCAATAAAGTACTAGTGGATGTAAATCAAGTAAAAATCGTTCGATAAACGGTTGAAATCCTGCTCCTAAAAAGGTTAAAGCCATTACAAATAGATATATCTTTAAACTACGAATGATGATTTCACCGTAAGACTCTGTCTCAGAGACTGTTTCATTCGTTTGCTTTAATTTCTTTTGTTTTTCCGTTCTCGGTGAAATCATAAATGCCGACAGGATTCCAAAAGCAATTACTCCCGGAATGATAAATAATCCGAGTAATTTTAATAAGTAAAAGAAGTCCGCATTTAATTTACTAACAACAATTGTAGAAAGCGGTTCCCCTAAAGGTGTTAAAACTGCACCTAACCCAATTGCATAACATGCTAGAATTACGAGGCGAATTTCTGATTTTCTATCCATTCGTAAGACGGATATAACAGCAACTAAAATAATTGCAGCCACAATTGCTGTAATTATACTGGAGACAAGTCCAAGAATAATTACGAATAATGCGATAAACACTCGATAAGGGATCGCATAACTTAAACTAAGTATTCCCGTTTCAATAGGTTTTTGAAACCAACGGAACAAAAGGCCGGCAGCAAAGACTGCTAACGTAATGTTGATTGGAGAGATCAACGCTTCTTTAATAAGATCCCATTCCCATACTTGACTGACAAATACAGAAGCAACTCCCATAATAAATAAAAATACTTCTAAATTTCTTTCCACAAGTTTTGTGAAAGGTAAAAAAAGAACAAGTAATAAAATGATAATCAAACCAACAATCATAAATCTAGCCACTCCTTTTGAATTTAATTAAGTATGTCCTCTTTAATGGGGGATTCGACCTGCATGGAATCGCTACCACATTACATAAAAGGTATACTTGTGTAATAACATATAAGCACAATAAATACAAAAGGTCTGTCATAAAAGGGCATACTTATCCCTTAGTGACAGACTCCTCCAAAAAATAAAGCTATTTAGAATAATAAGCGCCTTTTGCTACATAATGTATTCTAACATATATGAACAAAGTTATACAAGACTTATCTAAAAATTTTTTCGATTTTAGTTTGAATAATGAAATATGTATCATGAGCAATCATTCCAGATATATACATTTGTAAACAAGTCATCGTAAAGTCGAACTAACTTGTATAAAATTGCTATGTAAAAGATTATAAGGTAAAGTGTAAGATGTGTGTATTCGCTACCGAAATATGTAGAAAGTTTTAAGAAATTGTAATAGTTAAAAAAATAAAACGTCGATGACTTTTATTTTCATCTATTAATCGATGGTGATGTGATATACTCATCGGGGCTAAACACGCAAGGTTATTACTGGAAGATCTATTTTGAAAATTAATTTATTAGAAAATATAAGTATAAAGCCAATCCATAAAAAAGGAATTAATGTTTTTTATTATAGGATGGCTCTACGCTCTATTTCTTCTTCTATCATCTTAATAAAATCTATATTTAAATTTAACTCTTTCGCTTTTTGATAAGCTTCTAATAATAATGAATCTGATAAACACTCCATAAAAAATACTCCTTTTCTGATAATATAAGCTTAATTTACCATGAAATGAAGGGTCGAACAAGTTCTAACTTATTCACAAAGGGTTGTAGGTAACTTGTTAGTTATTTATATTTTTTCATAAATAACATTGATTAATCAACATCTATCTTGTTGGTAAAGTTATCCACATGCGTGAGGAAAGTTGAAATTTGTCGAACACTTTATACTTTATACACATAATAGACATAGATATACAAAATATGAGAATATATTATAATAGATAACAATGGGAGTTGTAGTAATATAGTTATCATAGAGGTGAGCTTTTGTTAAATTTATTTTTGCCCAATAAACATGTAGAAAGTGTTTTTGACATCGAACCAGAATTTTTACTAGCTCAAGGTAAAAAAGGAATCATTATTGACCTTGATAATACGCTTGTTCCATGGAATGTTGGACATGCAACTGAAAAGGTTATAAAGTGGTTAAAAAAAATGGGGGATGCAAATATTAAAGTTACGATATTCTCTAATAACAATAAAGAAAGAGTGACTGTATTTGCCGAACCGTTAGGCACTCCTTTTATTTATAAAGCCCGAAAACCACTTCAACAAGCTTTTAAACGGGCTAAAGATGAAATGCAACTAAAAAAAGATGAAATAGTCGTCATTGGGGATCAATTATTAACTGATATTCTTGGAGGAAATCGTGCCGGCTTCTATACGATATTAGTCGTTCCAATCGTTCAGTCTGATGCCCCAATTACAAAATTCAACCGAAATCTAGAAAGATTGATCTTAAATTATTTTTATCGCAAAGGTAAATTAACAAGGAGAATGACAGATGGACAATAACGTAATATGCGAAGGTTGTGGATCGATTCTTCAATCTGAAGATGAAAAAGAAATTGGTTATATTCCAAAATCTTCCCTTCAAAAAAAGAACTTACTTTGCAAACGATGTTTTCAATTACGGCATTATAATAAGCATGAAACCGTACCACTAGATAGTGACGACTTTTTAGATCTAGTAAGTACAATTCGGAATACAGATAGTTTAATTATTCATTTAATTGATATTTTTGATGTGGATGGAACATTATTAAAAAGTTTACCGAGAATTGTTGGCACGAACCCGATTATTTTGGTTGGAAATAAGGTAGACCTATTACCAAAGTCAACAAATCAAAGAAAAGTAAGAAATTGGCTTTTCAGTCAGGCGAAAGAAGCGGGAATTAACGTTGTAGATGTTTTTTTAATATCTTCCATGAAGTCTTACAATATCGAAGAATTAGCCATGGAAATGGAAACTAGACGTGAAAATAAAGATATTTATGTAGTTGGCGTCACAAATGTTGGAAAATCAACGTTTATTAATCAGTTTATTAAACGTTCCACTGGAATTAAAGAGGCGATTACAACATCTTACTTTCCTGGAACAACACTCGGTTTTATCGAAATTCCGTTAGATCAAAATAGTGCGCTCATTGATACTCCGGGGATTGTAAACCGACACCAGATGGCTCATTATGTGTCAAAAAATGATTTGAAAATAATTACACCTAAAAAAGAGATTAAACCAAGAAATTATCAGTTACATAGTGGTCAGACCTTATTTATTGGAGGACTAGCTCGTCTTGATTTTATTAAAGGAGAAAAACAAACCTTTGTCTGTTTTTTTGCTAATGAAGTACCAATTCATCGGACAAAATTAGAAAATGCAGATGCTTTATACGAAAGACAAGTGAGTGAACTACTTCGTCCACCGGATCAAGAGACATTAAGTATTCTACCTCCACTAGTTAAGCGTGCATATCGTCTTAACGAACCGTATACAGATGTTGTATTTCCGGGACTTGGTTGGGTTACGATTTTGGACAGTGATGTTACCGTTGAAGCATATAGCCCAAAAGGGGTTAACATATCAATTCGCAAATCATTTAATTAGAAAGTAGGGGGATAAATGAGTTATAAGTTAGGATTAATTGGTTATCCAATTAAACATTCTCTTTCACCATGGATCCATACACAATTTTTTGAACGTACAAATATTGACGGATCCTATTCGATTATGGAGATACATACTGAAAAAAACTTTGTGGAAGAAATAGAAAAATTAAAGGCGCTAGGATTGAATGGATTTAACGTAACAGTTCCTTATAAAGAAAAAATTCTAGCATATTTGGATGAACTTGATGACCAAGCAAAAAAAATTGGAGCAGTAAATACGGTATTATGTAAAAATGGGAAGTGGATTGGTTATAATACGGATGGTATTGGCTATTTAAGATCACTTCTTAGTAAGTTTCCAGAACTAGCAAGTGATAAAGAAAAAAGAATATTAATCCTAGGTGCAGGTGGTGCAGCAAAAGGGATTTATCATGCACTTATCCATCATGGGTTTCATGATATTACGATTGCAAACAGATCTATAGAAAAAGCCCTAAATATATTGGCTACAAACGAACATATTATGACATTAAAAGAAGCAGAAGCCCAATTAGAAGCATTTGATGTAATTATTCAAACCACTTCAGTGGGAATGAAACCTAATCACGATAAATCGATTATTTCGCTTCATCGTTTGAAAGACAATGCAGTTGTTAGTGACATTGTCTATCAGCCGTTGATGACTTCATTTTTACAGCAGGCAAAATCATTACATAGATCGATTCACTTTGGCCACACAATGTTACTATATCAAGCGCAATATGCCTTCGAAATATGGACAGGTGAGCAACCAAATATGAAAAATATGGATGAGGCATTACAAAAAATTTTGGAAGGTTGAGTTATGATGTTATCTGGCAAACAAAAACGATTTTTACGAGCAAAAGCTCATCATTTGAAACCCATTTTTCAAGTCGGAAAAAGTGGAGTAACGAATAATATGATCGAGCAATTAAAAGATGTTTTGGAAAAAAGGGAATTAATTAAGATAAATATTTTACAAAACTGCTTGGAAGACAAAGAAGTTATTGCAGAACAAATCGCAGCAGGTGCCGATGCAGAAATTGTGCAAATCATCGGTAATAATATTATTTTATATAAAGAATCTGAAGAAAATAAAATGATTGTTTTACCTGAATAGGTTAAGGAGTAAATATGAAACAAATAGGTATTTTAGGTGGAACTTTTGATCCTCCACATATCGGGCACTTTATTATTGCTGATGAAGTAAAACATCAGTTGCAGCTTGATGAAATTTGGTTTATTCCGACGAATGAACCGCCACATAAAAAGAAAGCAGTGATGGCTAATCAGCATCGGGTTAATATGTTAAATGCTGTAACTGAAAAAATTAACTATTTTAAGGTAAATACTATTGAGTTTAATCGAACCGGTAAATCATATACTATTGATACAATAAATACATTGAAAGAAATACATCGTGATGTAAATTTTTATTTTATTATTGGTGCTGATATGGTCGAGTATTTACCATATTGGAAAGATATCGAGAAATTGGAAAAAAAGATTCAATTTGTCGGTGTTAACCGTCCCGGGTTTAAAATGGATACAACTTATTCCGTAATGGAAGTACAGGTTCCACTGATTGATATTTCTTCGACAGATGTGAAACAGCGAATGGAAAAAGGTTTACCGGTTCAATTTTTTTTACCAAAAGAAGTGCTAACATACATAAAGGAGCATCGATTGTATGAATCTGACTGAAGCTCAGAATGTGGTGAAACAAAGATTAACAAACTCAAGGTATGAACATACTTTGAGAGTTGCAAAAACAGCGGAACAATTAGCGAGAAAATATAATGAATCGATTGAGCGAACAAAATTGGCTGCACTTTTGCATGATTATGCAAAATGTGATCCAGAGGAAGAGTTGAAAAGACAGATAATACAGTATAACCTTCCAAGGGAGTTACTAAATTATAATAAGGAATTATGGCATGGTCCGGTTGGTGCAAAGGTAGCAAAGGAAAAGTTTGGAATTTTAGATGAAGACGTATTGCATGCCATTTATTATCATACAACTGCCAGAGCAAAAATGACCAAATTAGAAATGATTATATTTGTTGCAGATTATATTGAACCAGGAAGGAAATTTCCAGGGGTGGAAGAAGTCAGAAATTTAGTGAAAGTAGATCTGGAAAAGGCAGCATTAAAAGTATTGGGGAATACGATTATGCATTTAGTAAGAAAAGGGATAACCATTTTTCCCGATACATTTTATGCTTATAATCAGTTAACAAAAAAATGGGAGGGGTAATAATAGGATGAACGTAAAACAAATTCTACAAACTGTTATAGAAGCATGTGAAGACAGAAAGGCTGAAAACTGTGTCGCATTAAATATGGAGAATCTAACACCTGTTGCCGATTATTTCGTTATCTGCCATGGAAATAATGAAAGACAAGTGCAGGCAATTGCTCGTTCTATCAAAGAATCTTTAGAAGAAAAAGGGCTTCATGTTAAAAGAATAGAAGGCTTTGAACATGCTAGGTGGGTTTTGATTGATGTTGGTGATATAATTTGCCACATATTCCATAGGGATGAACGTGCTTACTATAATTTAGAACGCTTATGGGGAGATGCTGTAGAAGTATCTGTGGGAGAGCAAAAAAATTAATATGACGACTTACAACCGTTTTGCCTACGTTTATGACAAATTAATGGAACATGCTCCCTATAAAGAATGGACGAATTTTACATTACAGCAGATAAGCATTCATAATAAAGAAGTCCAAACTATTGTTGATCTTGGTTGTGGAACTGGAGTAATTACTGTTAATTTAGCAAAGTTAGGATTTGATGTAGTAGGAATTGACTTTTCATCCGACATGTTAACTGCTGCTGCCGATAGAGCGATGAAAGCAAATGTTGATGTAAGCTGGATTCATCAAGATATAAGAAATCTAGAAGGATTTACCGATATCGACTTATTTGTCAGTTATTGTGATGTGATCAATTATATTACAGATAAAGAAGGGTTAATATCTGTGTTTAATAGCGTATATAATAGTTTATCACCTGAAGGAATGTTTATATTTGATGTACATAGTATGAATTACGCCAATAATTATTTAAGGAATGAGACTTTTTCAGAAGTGACGGAGGAACTTGTTTATATTTGGGATTGTGAACAAGGGGAATTACCTGGAGAAATGTTTCATTATTTAACATTCTTTCAAAAAGATGATGAGAAGTATATTCGCTTTGATGAAATGCATCATCAGCAGACATATGAACTTAATGTGTATACAAAATTATTAAAAAGAAGCGGATTTAGTAAAATTCATTTTTATGCAGACTTTAATGTCGAAAATGATTTTTCTGAAAAAAATAGTGAACGGATTTTTGTTGTTGCTGAAAAATAGTTGAGAAAAATTTATTTTCTCAACTATTTTTATTTTTTTGGCAATTTTACAAAAAGTAAAATACTACTTATAATTGAATTTGATTCTAAGGAAGGGGAGGGAAGGGTCTCTAATTGATTCGATTAATTAAAAAATATAAAATTATTATATCCATTGTTTTCGCTATCGTAATAGGAATTTTATTGATGCGTAATCAACAGACAAATGAACTTGATCATCTTGACAGTGAAAAAGACCAACAACCTATTGAACATTTAGAACAAGAAAGTGATGAATTAATTGAATCTAAAATTATGGTCGATATAAAAGGAGAAGTTGAAAAACCGGGAGTCTATGAAATTGAACAAGGTACACGAGTCATTGATAGCATAGAGGCTGCTGGCGGTTTTACAAAGGAAGCTGATGAAAATCAAATTAATCTAGCTGAAAAAGTACATGATGAAATGGTTTTAATCGTACCAAAGCTAGGAGAAGAAAGTGTAAGCCCTTCACCTGTAGCTAGTCACCAAGACAACGAACAAAAAATAAGGTTAAATCAGGCAACGAAAGAAGAAATTGAACAATTAAATGGAATTGGACCGTCAAAAGCACAAGCCATTATCGATTTTCGAGAAGAAAATGGAATGTTTCAACAAGTAGATGATCTTCTGCAAGTTAATGGAATTGGTGAAAAAACATTAGAAAATTTAAAGGAATTTATTATTATACCTTGATAAACGGAGTGAATAAAAGTGGAAAGAATTTCTTGGGATCAATATTTCATGGGACAAGCTCATCTAGTTGCTCTAAGGAGTACATGTACGAGATTAATGGTAGGAGCGGTAATCGTAAGAGAAAATCGAATTATCGCCAGTGGTTATAATGGCAGTGTAGCCGATGGAGATCATTGTATTGATGATGGGTGCTATATTGTAGATGGCCATTGTGTTAGAACGGTCCATGCTGAAGCAAATGCTCTCTTACAATGTGCTAAATTTGGGGTAGCAACAAATGATACGGATCTATACGTGACACATTTTCCTTGTCTGCATTGTTGTAAACAAATTATTCAGTCAGGAGTAAAACGAGTTTATTATGAAGCGGATTATCGCAATCACGAATTGGCAGTTAAATTATTTGAAGAAGCAAATGTAAGCATTCATAAGATCGAGTTAACCGATATTTCTGTCACACTGATAGACGAATAAATTAAGAAATTACAAATGAATGTTGAGGTGATAGCTACCCTATTTTGGGTTACGGAGTTAATGTTAAAAAACTACTGGTATATTATTGCTTTTAGTGCAGTAATAAGTATTATTATCATCATGTCGTCAAATAAATTTTTATACATTCCCTTTGTACTTTGGTTACTTTATTTATTAATTTATAAAAAGTTACCTGTATTTGTTTTTATTATATCGATCGTTTCATTATTATTTTTCTATCATTACATACCCCATCCTAATACGTCGCATCCACAGCTAAACGAGGAAAAAATTGATTTTCACAAAGGAAAAATAGTTGGCCCTATTGACCATTCAGAAAATAAAATGGAATTTTTATTCCAGGAAGAAAACTTGGATGAAAAAATAATAGTAATTTATTTTACCAATCAAAATGAGGATAATGAAGATCCTGCACACTTAAATCAGTTTCAAACTGGTGCTAATTGTACGTTAGAGGGAACCTTAACTATTCCAGAAGGTGCACGAAATCCTTATCAATTTGATTATCAAAATTATTTGTCTAATCAAGGACTCAACTATCAATTAATGCTTACTTCGCTAGAGAACTCTATTTGTGATAAGCACTCTTACTTAGAATATATTTATTCCTTACGCTTTACTTTATTAAATAAATCGATAGAAAAATTACAACCGACAACGGCTGCATGGATGCAGGCATTGGTTCTTGGAAAAGATGAGCTGATTGATCAAGAAATTATTGAGTTATTTCAGCGCTGGAGTCTATCACATATTTTAGCAATTTCAGGTTTGCATATCGGTATTATTGTTGGTATTTTGTATTTTGTCATCGTTCGTCTTGGGATTACTACAAAAGAGAATGCACAGACTTTCATTATGATATTTTTACCTCTTTACGCCATATTGGCAGGAGGGGAGCCTTCTGTATGGCGTGCTAGTTTGATGGTTCTATTTGTTATCTTGATACAAAAAAGTAAGTTTGCATATAGTTACACAGATGTTATTAGTATTATTTTTCTAATTCTTATTTTGATAAATAAATATATCGTTTTTCATATTGGTTTTCAATTTTCTTTTGCAGTTACGTTTGGATTAATTATCTCTAGTAATTATTTAAAGCAGACAAAAACAAATACCGAACGAATTTTACAAATCAGCTTTATCTCGCAAATGATTATTCTCCCTTTACAAATTCATTATTTTTCAATTTTTCAGCCAGCATCTATTCTACTAAACTTAATTGTCGTTCCTTATTTTTCTTTATTTGTAATCCCCTTAATGTTTTCTTTTTTCATTTTGCTTTTTTTCCCATCATTTATTTTACAGTTTATCGAAAACTATTTTTTATTTATTCATGAGTTGGTACTTAAATTTATCCAGTTCATTGACACATATGCAAATACCCCTCTAATTATCGGAGATTTTCCGATTTATTATTCATGTATTTATTATTTCCTTTTTTTCTATATGATGATGAATTTGGAAAAAAAGAATGTAATAAAGTCCTTTCAATATGGCTTTTGTTTAGCATTACTTTTAATTGTTTTAACGTTACGACCATATTTTTCACCGATTGGAACAGTAACTATGCTCGATATCGGACAAGGGGATGCTTATATAATTGAACTACCATATCGTAAAGGAGTATTTATTGTTGATGCTGGTGCTTCATTATCATTTCCAGACTTTTTACCGACCGACAAAGTATATAGACAAATTATTAAACCATATTTACATGGTAAAGGAATACACAAAATTGACACGATTTTTTTAAGTCATCGCGATGCAGATCACACTGGCAGTATAGAGTACTTAATTGAAGATACAAAAGTAGATGAGATTATTATTAGTGAGTTTCATGAATCAACAGAAGAAGAAATTAAACTATGGAAGAAAAAGGGGATAGAAGTATATACTGCTTTATACAATGAAGTAGTATCAAGAAAAGGCCAATTATTTCATGTATTGTCACCAAAACAAAATAAACAATCAGATAATGAAAATTCACTTGTTTTATATACAGAGCTAGGAGGAAAAAGGTGGATATTTACAGGGGATGCTGGTGTAGAAATAGAGCGTCAAATTCTTCAAGACTTTCCTAGATTATCCGTTGAAGTGTTAAAAGTTGGACACCACGGAAGTAATACATCGACTGATCAAGATTTTGTAAAGGGAATCAATGCAAAATATGCACTCATATCTGCTGGTAAAAATAATCGGTATGGACATCCGACCACGGAAGTGATAGAGACACTTGAATCTGAAAATGTGGTTATATACCGGACAGATCAAGAAGGAGCGGTTCAATATATTTTTAAAGACAATTCTGGCATGTTTCAATCTTTTTTAGAACTTGGTCAATAGGAGAGTCATTAACTAAACTTTATCAATCGAAAGAGATTATAAGGTTTCAATGATTTAATCCTGATACGCAGTTGAAGGAAGCTGTACAGTAAATTTGGATAGGAATTGATCTACCGCTACGGAAATACATTCCGCTTTCCGCAGGCGGCTGATGAGCCTCCGACGTACAGGACGTACTAGTGTCGATGACGTCACAGGACGTGACGTTTGTCATCGACCTTGTGCTACGCACTGCGTTGTCTCACCGAGGCCTTTCCGGATGCAGCCGTCAAGGCTGAAAATCTAATGGAGTGAAAGTCTCCTGTCATCAATTGATCGATTCAGATGACTAGCATATCCAATGCGTGGGGAGGTAACGAACCACGTTCTGCTTGGAAGTAAAAGCCACGGCGGCTCAACTCTACTCAGAGAGGGTAAGAGTCGGAACAGTTAGAGTGGCGAGCAAATTCAGAGGCCAAAAGGCTTTAACGAATACTGCAGCTCCGAAATTAGGTCCCTTTAAAACTGTTTCAGGGGGGAATTGTTAAGCGCCGACCTAGTGGAAAGGTGGGGAAGGCCGATGTTCTATGGGAAGAAACGGTCGAGTGCACCATAGAAGCAACCGGAGTAAGGGTTTTGGCATCTGAAGAAAGATTTTCAGAGATAACGACGGGAAAGTCCTATTTCCAGCTGGGACGACAACAACCAGCAAAGACCAATCATATAGGGTAAAACCGAAATTGGTTGGAGGATTTAGGACTGGCGCATGAGGTTGTAGTAGCTAAGAGGAAAGGGTAATGCCTTTCTAAGTTTACGGAAGTAAACTTCTATGACGGTAACACCTGAATAGAGCGAAGAGCCTCTGGGCGCCTGGGGCGCCGTTGACAAGGACAGAACTCGGAGTCTGTCATCATTTGTCGCACTGGCTAACGCATAGGTAAACCGATATAGCTAATGGTGGACATGTGTGTCGGCATTTAACCCTAAGCTAAGTTGGGAAGACCTTTGCAGTGATAGTAACCCAGGGTCAGAACCGGACTCGGGAAATCCGACCGTCCGGGATCGCAGGGGGGCTACAGGAAACGTGATTCATATATTGGGTGCGCGCGCCTGTTTTCTACCCGACTCCTGCAGGAGTCTCCATGTATTTCCTCCGCTAGGTGGTGTTTTCCCAACTAGCGGAGGCAGAATACGAAGACTCCTACGGGAAGAGCACGTGTCTGAAGACCCCGCAGCGGTGATCTTTCCGCGAGGAGGCTGAAGCCGTGCCCGTGGAAAGCGTAGTATTCTGCCGAAGCGGTTTTCATCACAAATTTAGGTAAGAAGTGAGCAAGCACTAAGTCTATTTACCGTTGAGGTAGATTTCAACTACTTATTACTCAACAGTTTATGGAAAAGTGGTAACAAATTTATATGAGGGGTAAAATAAAAATCCGAACTAATTTGAATTTTAGTTCGGATTTTTATATGACTAAAACATTTTTGTCTCAGCCTTTATTTTGTCAATATGTATTAATTAATAAAACTAATTGTAGTCCCAATTGCAAAAATCAAAACAAAAAATACAAAAGAACTTATAAAACCAGTTGCTGCATGAGGAATATCATTGGTTTTTTCCTGTGGGTCTTTTTCAAATTCATTCATGTTTTTCGCCTCCTATGTCTGCTCATAGTATAAAATAAAATAAGAGATAAATCTAGTAACACCATAAATTCATATTTAAATTATGATTCAATTTTAGTATGTGCATAAATTATATCAATAACCAACGAATTTTGCTATTATTAACATAGACACAATAAAGGAATGATACATTATGTCATCTCTAAACAAAACATTACAAGAAATAAAAAAAGGAAAAATTAGTCCGATTTACGTTTTGTGTGGAACAGAGCGCTATTTTATTGAGCAGTTTAAAACAACATTGATTCGTCAAGTTGCAAGTGAAATAAGTGATGATATAACTACATATGACTTAAAAGAAACTTCTATCCAAGAAGTGTTGACAGATGTTGAAACTTTACCTTTTTTTAATGAAAAAAAATTAATAATCGCTACAGATCCTGTCTTTTTAAAAACGAAAGCCGACAGTCTTCCATTTACTCATGATGTACAAAAAGTGGAAGAATATATTGAAAATCCAGTACCATACTCTATACTTGTGTTGATTGCTCCCTATGAAAAAATTGATGCACGAAAAAAAGTCACAAAAATTTTAAAAAAGCAAACTGAATTTATAGATTGTAATCCAATTAAAGAAAATGAATTACGAAAATGGATTAACTATATGGCACAAAACCATCAAATAACTATGACCGAAGAAGCATTATATTTGTTAGAGTCTGAATTTGAAAATAATTTATACTTACTTCAACAAGAAATGGAAAAATTAGCTCTTTATGTAGGGGAGAAAGGTGAGGTCACGCAAGAAATAGCAAAAGAAATTATTTCTGCCTCGCTCTCTTTCAGCGCATTTGAACTAATTGATGCTGTTTTAAAGAAGGATTTATACACTGCAATTAAAATATATAAAGATTTAGAAAGAAAAGGAGAAAATCCTATTGGACTCATCGCATTCCTCGCTTATCAATTTCGAATTATCTATCAAGTGAAATTGTTAAAGCAAAAAGGACATTCTAATCAACAAATTCCAAAAAAAATCAATGTACATCCATATGTAGTTCAATTGGCATCTAAAAGAAGCAGTTCATTTAATAACGAAAGACTATCCGAAATTATTAATGAATTAACGAACACAGACGCAGCGATCAAACGCGGGAAGATGGATAAAGGAATGGCATTTGAGATGTTGTTATATAAAATAATTGCTGCATAAACAAAAAACGATCCTAATAATCAGGATCGTTTTTTCATAATAGTTAATCTAAATAAAGCAACGATGAGTTACGCAGTTACTTTATTTAATTTTTTTGCTAAACGTACTTTATGACGGTTACCGTTATTTTTATGGATAACACCTTTTTGTACTGCTTTATCAATTACTCTAGCTGTTGATTGATATGCAGTTTTTGCATTTTCCACATCGTTTGCTTCGATTAATTTTTCAACCTGTTTTATATGTGTACGCATATCAGATTTAACAGCTTGATTACGTGCTCTTTTTTTATTATTTGTATTTACTCTTTTAATCGCAGATTTTAAATTAGCCATGAGGTCACCTCCTGTTACCACTTAACTGTACCATTCAGAATTTGAATTAAGTATCTGATTAAAGTACTCAATGTCGGAATAGAATTGAAATCATTATATATTAGACAAAAGGTATTTTATCAGATTTAGCCTTCCATTTCAATATTTGTACATTAATTATTTAAAAAAGGTAATACTATAAGTCCTATAATTATGCAAAAAAAAGGACGTGAACATGATGGAAAAAAATGAAGAAAATAAACCAAAACAATACGGTGTTCGTACAGACTTGGCTGTTGAAGCAAGAGATATGTATGTGGAAAAGGAAAAGCCGGCGGAAGAAGTACCGGGTGTTACAGTAAAAGACGATACATACAATAATGTAAAGGTAAGTCATATTGAGATTTCTGAACAAGGAGAAAAATCATTAAATAAAAAACCTGGTTCTTATATTACTATTTTTGCAGATGGAGTGAAAAAACAAGATACGAAAATGCAATCAAATGCCGCTAACGTATTAGCTACACAAATTGTAAAAATGATGAGAAAAAATAAAATTGAACAAGGAAATAAAGGCTTGATTGTAGGCTTAGGTAACTGGAATGTAACGCCTGATGCACTCGGGCCGATGACAGTAGAAAAAGTGATGGTTACAAACCATCTTTTTGAATTGAACTTTGAAAATGTAGCTAGGGGATACCGTCCTGTAGCGGCTATATCACCAGGAGTAATGGGTGTTACTGGAATGGAAACAAGCGATATTATTTTGAGTATTATTGAAAAATTTAATCCAGATTTTGTGATTGTTATTGATGCACTTGCATCAAGGTCGATTGAAAGAATAAATGAAACAATCCAGATAACGGATACAGGTATCCATCCTGGATCCGGTGTTGGGAACAAACGTAAGGAACTTAGTCGAGAAACGCTTGGAATTCCAGTTATTGCAGTAGGTGTTCCGACAGTAGTAGATGCTGTTACGATCGCTAGTGATACATTGGATTACTTATTGAAGCATATGGGACGGGAATTAAAAGAAAAAGATACACCAAGAAGTTCTTTGATACCATCTAGTATGCCGATTAAGCATGAAAATTTAACAAGTGAAGATTTGCCAGACGAAGAAAATCGAAGTAAGTTTTTAGGGTTAGTTGGAAATTTAAGTGATCAAGAAAAACGATCTTTACTAGAGGAAGTTCTTTCGCCAACTGGGAAAAATTTAATTGTAACTCCAAAAGAAATTGATGGATTCATGGTGGATATGGCACATTTAATTGCCCAAGGTATAAACGCAGCTTTACATGAAAATGTGACTGTTGAAGAAGGTGCACAATATACTAGGTGATAACGAACCAGAATGAGAACAACATTGTTTTGGTACCAAATCCATAAACTGTGCAGTAACTTAGGTTGATAATTTATCGGTCAACCTAACTACTGCCCGTTGATTTCCGCCTTCAGGCAGTTCGCTTTCCGTGGGCACGGCTTTTCCCGCAGGAATCGACTGCCCTCCACTACAAACGGTGGAGCACGCAAGAACATCTTGCGTGCTCCTAATTGAGTTCATACATCGCGCAGGGGAACGTGAGAACACCTTGCGTGCCCCTAATTGAGTTCATACATCGCGCAGGGGAACGTGAGAACATCTTGCGTGCCCCTAATTGAGTTCATACATCGCGCAAGGGAACGTGAGAACATCTTGCGTGCCCCTAATTGAGTTCATACATCACGCAGGGGAACGTGAGAACATCTTGCGTGCCCCTAGTTGAGTCCGAACATCACTTAGGGGAACGTGAGAACACCTTGTGTGCCCCTATTAATCAACTAGATCGGTGAATCTCCGGTATAGAACATTTATCCTCCACTGCACCAGCGGAGGAAATACATGGAGACTCCTGGTCGGCTAGAGGCGGTCACGTCCTGTGACGTCATCGACACTAGTACGTCCTGTACGTCGGAAGGCTCATCAGCCGCCTGCGGAAAGCGGAATGTATTTCCGTAGCGGTATTCTGCTTTGTGACTGCGTTCATTACTGCACAGTATCCTTCAACAATGTTATAAAGTTGCAACAAAGTTTTTCATTTGAATAGCAACAGTCGTTCAATGTAAAGGTAAATAATAAAAAATCACTGCAGTACCAACAACAAAACAATA
>NZ_JBPPZG010000070.1:0-17002 GCF_051918545.1 Pseudogracilibacillus amylolyticus (SeqCode)
GAGAATATGAAATTGACAACAGCACAAGCACTTATAAAATTTTTAAACAATCAATATATTCAAGTTGATAACAGAGAGCAAAGAATGTTTAAAGGTATATTCACTATTTTTGGTCATGGAAATGTGCTTGGTTTAGGTCAAGCTTTGGAAGAAGATAATGGAGAACTTGAAATTTATCAAGGTAGAAATGAACAAGGTATGGCACATGCGGCCACAGCTTTTGCAAAACAAAAAAAACATAAACAACATATAGCTTGTACCACTTCGGTTGGTCCTGGGTCTGCAAATATGGTAACCGCTGCAGCAACAGCAACAGCTAATAATATTCCGTTATTGCTGCTACCAGGCGATACATTTGCAAGTAGGCAGCCTGATCCTGTGTTACAGCAGATAGAGCAACCTTATAATCTATCAATTTCAACAAATGATGTGTTTAAACCAGTAAGTAAATATTGGGATCGAATCAATCGTCCAGAACAGTTAATGTCAGCAATGCTTAATGCCATGCGTGTCTTAACAAATCAAGGGAATACTGGAGCGGTTACTATTTGTCTTCCACAAGACGTACAAGGGGAAGCTTATGATTTTCCGCAATCCTTTTTTAAAAAGCGTGTACATTACGTTAATCAACTTATTCCAACAGATTATGAATTGTCAAAAGCCGTTTCTCTAATTAAGAATAAAAAGAAACCTTTAATTATTTGTGGTGGTGGAGTTCGTTATTCAGGTGCACAAGATGTATTAAAGCATGTCGTAGAAAAATATAATATCCCATTTGGAGAGACACAGGCTGGAAAAAGTGCTATCCCAAGTACACATCCACTCAATTTAGGTGGAATAGGAGTAACCGGAAATTTAGCTGCCAATAAACTAGCGAAAGAGGCAGATTTAATTATTGGAATTGGTACACGTTTTACCGATTTTACAACGGGATCAAAACAGTTATTTCAAAATGAAAATGTTGATTTTCTAACCATAAATATTTCGGATTTCCATGCGACAAAATTAGATGCAGTAAAAATAGTAGCGGATGCAAAAGTCGGCTTAGAGTACCTGGATAAAAAACTTGATGATATCAACTATACGTCTGCTTATCTTAATGAGATAGATGCGGTTAAAGATGAATGGAATAAGGAGTTAACCAGACTCCAGACGACTAATTACCATGCAGAAAATTTTATTCCTGAAATTGCAGGCCATTTAGATGATTCCCTAGAAGAATATAAAGAGATATTACATTCCTCGTTAACACAAACAGCTGTAATTGGAGAAATCAATAAACGAATTCCAAGTGATGCGATCATTGTAGGAGCTTCTGGTAGTTTGCCAGGAGATTTACAAAGGATGTGGGTAAGTAAAGAGCCTGATACGTATCATATGGAATACGGCTATTCCTGTATGGGGTATGAAGTTTCTGGAGCTTTGGGAGTAAAGATGGCCGAGCCTGATAAAGAAGTTTATGCCATGGTTGGTGATGGTAGTTATATGATGCTTCATTCCGAATTAATCACAAGTATTCAGGAAAGAAAAAAAATAAATGTTCTACTCTTCGATAATGCAGGATTTGGGTGTATTAATAATTTACAGATGTCTAATGGAATGGGGAGCATTGGGACGGAATTTCGTATGAGGGATAAACAAACGAATCAGTTAAATGGCAATGTAATGCCAATTGATTTTGCAATCAGTGCAGCAGGTTATGGAGTTATTACTTATACAGTTCGAACGATGAAAGATTTAGCAAGCGCGTTGGAAGATGCAGAAAAACAGACGAGGTCAACTTTAATTGATATCAAAGTGTTACCTAAAACAATGACAGATGGTTATGGAGCTTGGTGGAATACTGGACTCGCGGAAGTTTCAAAAAATACTGCTATAAATAAGGCGTATAATGTGAGAGAAAAACATCTTGAAACCGCTCGTAAATATTGAGTTGGATGGGGTGAATATATGTTAAAAGATAAGAAAATTAAATTAGGAATTGCACCTATTGCTTGGACTAACGACGATATGCCAGAATTAGGAGCCGAAAATACATTTGAACAGTGTATAAGTGAGATGGCTCTTGCAGGTTTCGTTGGCTCCGAGGTAGGAAATAAATATCCAAGAAATATAGAAACGTTGAAAAAAGCGCTTGATCTTAGAAATTTAAAAATTGCAAGTGCATGGTTCAGTTCATTTTTAACGACTGAGCCATTTGAAATAACAAGGGATAACTTTATTAAACATCGAGATTTTCTTCATGAAATGGGAGCAAAAGTTATTGTTGTTTCAGAACAAGGAAATAGTATCCAAGGGTTAAGAAATAAGCGATTATTTGTAGATAAACCATATTTTACTGAAGAAGAGTGGCTGAAATTAGCAGAAGGATTAAATGAGCTAGGAAAACTAGCGCAAGAAAAAGAGATGTCTATCGTTTACCATCATCATATGGGTACTGGTGTTCAAACTACGGAGGAAATTGACCGGCTATTAAGTATGACTGATAAGGACTTAGTTTATCTTCTCTACGATACAGGGCATCTTAAACTTTCGGGAGAAGATCTAACAAATGTTTTACAACGCCATTTACAAAGAATTAAACATATACATTTAAAAGATGTTCGCCAGGTTGTTGCTGAAAAAGTAAAAAAGGAACAGTTAAGTTTTTTAAGCGGGATTCGCGAAGGAGTTTTTACAGTTCCTGGAGATGGTTGTATTAATTTTGAAGAAATTTTTAAGATAATAGCTGATTCTAATTATAAGGGTTGGATGATTGTGGAGGCTGAACAAGATCCAGCTAATGCAAATCCTTTCGAATATGCTCTTATGGCTAGAAAATATATTAAGGAAGTTGCAGGAATATGAGAAAAAGACTTGCTTAGTTAACTGTTTTGAGGGATTTTTAGAGGACATTAAGAAAGGTAGCTTTGTTAAGAAATAGATGTTTAACGTTGCAATTAGGAAAAAATAAATAAAGTAATAAGTCTAAGAAGTTTGCTTAGATACTAGTAATATCTTTCAAAGCATAACCTTTTGCCTTTGCTTATAAAAATAGTTATTTTATAGCGTACAATCTAATTAAATTATGCTACGATAAGAATAAGGGTTTATATGAAAAAAGAATGGAAATGAGGCAAAAGTATGAAGGTGACCATTTACGATGTAGCGGAAAGAGCGGGTGTTTCTATAGCTACTGTCTCAAAAGTAATTAATAATACTGGTAATATGCGGGAAGAAACAAGAAAAAGAGTAATTAAGACAATAGAAGAAATGGATTATCATCCTAATTTGATGGCTTCAGCATTGACTGGAAAAGGAACTCAAACATTTGGTCTCATGGTTCCTGATATTTCGAATCCATTTTTTTCATCTATGGCTCGTAATATAGAGGATTTTGCACATGAACAAGGCATGAGCGTAATCATGTGTAGCACAGATGATGATCCTGAAAAAGAAAAGAAATATATAGAACTATTGCGAAGAAAACAAGTTGACGGTTTTATTGTTGCTTCAAAAATATATAATAAAAAAATATTACAAGACCTTATTGATAGTAATATTCCCGTCATTATGTTGGCATTTGATGATGAAACATTAAACGTTTCAAAAGTTTCAGTTGATGATTTTAAAGGTGGCTATGAAGCAGGTTCACATCTTTATTCATGTGGTCATAGAAAAATAGCAATAATAGGAGAACATACCCATAGTAGTGAATTACGTGTATATGGTTGCAAAGTAGCACTGGAGGCACGCGGTATTGAATTGAAGGATGATTTCGTCTATAAGACCACTGCTTCTATTTCAAACGGAAAACTGTATTTTGAAAAAATAATGCAAAATTCAAATAATGATAAACCAACTGCTATATTTGCTTGCAACGATCTGCTAGCAATCGGTGTAATACAAGGTGCAATCGAGAAGCGAATAATTATTCCAGAGGAACTTGCCATTATTGGATTTGATAACACAATTTTAGCAGCCACGACAGTCCCAGGACTAACCACTATTGCTCAGCCTGTTGAAGAGATAGCAAAGAAAACAGTTGACATCCTAGTTGAAGAAATAAAAGGGAAGAAAAGAACTAAAAAGAAGATTTTGTTTAATCCTGAATTAATCATAAGGGGAACTACGTAACTCTGGGTTTGGATCATTTCTATATAAAATTCATAAGGTTGGAAATCGAATGAGTCTGAACTTTTGGAAGAGGTAGCTTACTTCCGAGGAATTTGAATCTACTAATAAGAAACACCTGTAAGATAAGGAAAGGATTTTTATAATATCAATTAGTAAAAGTTTCATTTAGCAGTTAAGAATATATAAATCCTTTCTTTCTGCTCACTGGCTAAAAGCGTGCTGTCCTAGGACTGCACCAGCACCTTCATCGTCCCACCATAAAGTTAATCACACGCCAGTACTGTGGATTGTGAGAGAGCAATCTCACCTCTATCTTGTGCCAGTTGGTCTTTTTTCTATAGTGATAAGCCAAGTTTTCTAATAATAAAGTCAGATAGTCTGTTGTTAGTTGAGTCATTCAAACAACAAGTACTTTAAAGTGTATCAGCATCATTTTATTATCAAAGCAAAAGTGCTCTAGTATATAGTCGGGAGATTTCAAAAGGAATTCCTCCTAATTACCTTATTTTTGAAAAGGGCATATTAATCGAAGAAGGATATAAAATAATAACGACCGCCCATGTTGTTACATGGACCGGTCGAATAGACCGAACCCCGACAAGAGGGGCTAGGCACTGTTTAGAAAATAATCCCTCAAGGGCTTGTCAAGTCAAACCACATGAGGGGGTATTTTTTATGGTTATTATTAGAAACAATGAACGCCACTAACATCTCGAAAGATATCATAAGCGTCAAAGCACTAACAACGTCCATCGGCATCACCTCCCTTCTTGAAAACTTTAAAACGTTTTCAAAAAGATCGACAGTGCTACATTCGGTAACGATATATGTGCTAAATGATGATAAAATGTATGAACAGCATGATGTGAAAACGGACAAAGGGATAATTACTTCAAATTTTCTGCGTGGATTTCAAGTTGATCTAGAAGAAATTTTTCAAGCTTAAAAGCATTAAAAAAACACTGCTAGCGATTTTGCTAACAGTGTCTTTTTGGTTTGAAATTATTTACTTTCACTAACTGCCGCTTCTACTTTACTCATTTCAATTCCTGCAGCTTTTGCAACTCCTTCGCCGTACGCAGGATCTGCTTTGTAACAACTCACGATATAGCGAATTTTGATATGTTCCTCCGCACCAGAAAAGTTTGCTGCAGTATTATCAAATAATCTTTGTTTTTCTTCATCATTCATCAAGTTAAATAATTTACCTGGTTGCTCGTAGTAATTATCGTCATCTTCCCTAAAGTCCCAATGCGTAGCATCACCATTAATCTTAAGAGGTGGTTCCATTACTTCTGGTTGTTCTTGCCATTCCCCATAACTGTTAGGTTCATAATGTAAAGTACTACCATAGTTTCCGTCTACTCGCATTGCTCCATCACGGTGAAAGCTATGGACTGGACATTTAGGGGCATTAACAGGAATTTGATGGTGATTAACCCCAAGTCGGTAACGTTGCGCATCCGCATAAGAAAATAGTCGTCCTTGTAACATTTTATCTGGTGAAAACCCAATTCCTGGCACAATGCTAGCAGGTGAAAAAGCAGCTTGTTCTACTTCAGCAAAATAGTTATCTGGATTTCTATTAAGCTCGAATTCTCCTACTTCAATTAATGGAAAATCTTTTTTATACCATACTTTCGTTAAATCAAAAGGATTATAAGGCATATTTTCTGCTTCTTCTTCTGTCATTACCTGGATGTACATTTTCCATTTCGGGAAATTGCCATTTTCAATGTTTTCATATAGATCTCTTTGATGGGATTCACGATCTACTCCGACTAGCTCAATGGCTTCTTGATCTGTTAAATTCTCTATACCTTGTTGTGTACGCATGTGGAACTTAACCCAAACACGTTCGTTATCTGCATTAATCATGCTATACGTATGGCTTCCAAATCCGTGCATATGACGGTATGATTTAGGGATTCCACGATCACTCATAATAATTGTAACTTGGTGCAATGCTTCTGGTAGTAATGACCAAAAATCCCAGTTATTATTAGCTGAACGCATATTCGTACGTGGATCACGTTTAACCGCATGGTTTAAATCAGGGAATTGTAATGGATCTCTAAAGAAAAATACAGGAGTATTATTTCCAACTAAATCCCAGTTTCCTTCCTCGGTATAAAATTTTAATGCAAATCCACGGATATCACGTTCTGCATCGGCAGCTCCACGCTCTCCGGCAACAGTTGAAAATCGTGCAAACATGTCAGTTTTCTTACCAACTTCTGAGAAAATTTTTGCTTTCGTATATTTAGTAATATCATTCGTTACGGTGAATGTTCCATATGCTCCGGATCCTTTTGCGTGCATTCGACGCTCAGGAATGACTTCTCGGTTAAAGTTTGCTAGTTTTTCAATTAACCAAAAATCTTCCAATAAGACAGGACCTCTAGGACCAGCTGTCTTTGAGTTTTGGTTGTCAGCAACAGGCATCCCGGTTGCCGTTGTTAACCTTCTTTTTTTGTCATTGTCATGTTTATTGTTACTCATTAAACAAAGCACCTCCATATATTTTTCGTAAATAAGAATGAATTAACCATTCTTATTTACTTAATTACTTTACATGCTAAGTAAAAGTGATTTGAGATGAAATATGAACACTTTACTTTATAATTATTATAATATCATACCGATTATAAATAAACAACCTAATTATTTATAGTCAAATAATATTCATAAATTACTAGAGTTAACAGATGTAAATGCCTGTTCGCCGCTTTAAAACAAACGTAAATTATATTATATCAAACTTTCTGAATAATATGCAATCTTTTAACTCTTCTGAAAGTAAATTATTAGTTAGGAAAAATAATTGATAATCATAAAAACATTTATGTCGCAGCTTGTCGCATATTATATTAAAAAGAATTTTTTTTTGGTATGATATCGGTATGCTATAAAACTGTTTTTAAGAAGAAGAGGGGAACTTATATGGAATGGAAAAATATATATAGAGGAATGGTAATGGGAATTGTCGATCTTGTTCCAGGAGTTAGTAGTGGAACAATTGCGGTTCTACTCGGATTTTATGATCGGTTAATTGCTGCTATCAATGGGATTTTCACTCGGGATTGGAAAAAACATTTATGCTTTTTGTTTCCACTAGGCATCGGCATGGCGACTGCACTTTTTTCTTTTAGTCATTTAATGAATTGGTTGCTAAGTAATCATACGAAACCGACTTTTTATTTTTTTATAGGACTAATTGTAGGTATTTTACCGTTTTTATTCCGTGAGTCAAATGCGAAAGCGACATTTAAATGGCAACATATTGTACTTTTGTTACTCGGTATTTTAATTATTTGCTTGCTTCCGGTTAATCCAGATGAGGGAGGAATTATTGAAAATATAACTTTTTCGACTTATGTGTTATTATTCTTTTCTGGTTTTATCGCTAGTGCGGCCATGATTATACCTGGTATTAGCGGCTCCCTCATCATGGTTATAATTGGTGTATTTCCAACAGTAATTCGTGCAGTGACCACATTGGATTTTAAAATAATTATTATTGTAGGGATCGGAATTGCTTTGGGTGTTCTTACAATGAGTAAAATTATTCATTATTTTTTAGAACATTATCATTCTCATACGTTTGCGCTAATTATTGGGCTTGTAATTGGGTCTATTTTTGTTATATTTCCGGGCTGGGCACAAAATATTTCCCAATTAATTGTTTCGATCGTTGTATTTGCAATCGGTCTGTTGATTGCATATGTTTTAGGAAAAGTAGAGTATTAATAATAGTTAGTTGAGTTAATTGCTTTACATGTTACTAAACAATAAAGGGGGAACAATTTGTCTCCTTTTATTCAATTTCAAAATGAAACTTCTCTGTCTTATTAAAATGTATTTCAGCGTTTTCCAAAATTATTCTATTATTTTCTCTTTGATTTACCTGGTAAATTTGCGCAAACCGTTCAATCGTCGTTCCTCCAAAGTGAATCGTTTTGATACTCTTATTATTTACAATGCTAGCATCTACTCGCTCCTCTTCAGATTGATCCCATTCAATCAAGAAGGGGAGCGTTTCTTTTGTAAAATCATATTTTGGAAAAAGCATTCGCCATGTCAGTGTTTCTCCGTCGGGCTTTGTTCTTCTGCCTGCTATAGGGCCGATATAATTAACTTTCTCTTGCTTAAAATGCGTAACGAATTTATCGATATCGGCTTGTAAGGCGAATTGAAAAGCTTCTTCACGTCCTGAATCTAGTAAATATATTAAGTGGTGAATTAATGGATTCTCTGATTGATGTGCAACGGTTTTATTATTAACTCCGAGCCATTCTAAATAACTTCCATTTGCAAAATAAGCTAAATAATTATGTGTCCCCCAATTTTCATGTTCGCCGCCCTTTATTGTTAAAATGTCTTCACATTTTTCACTTGCCGTATTAAGATTTTTTCCAGAAATAACGATGTGATCTAATGAAAGCATTAATCATACCTCCGACTTTTTCTTTATTATACAAGAATAAAGCTAAAAAATACGAGTGAATTATTACAACGATATACGTGTAAAACTCATGCAGCGGTTTTATTATTCAGCGCTATTGCACAATAATTCAGCGAATAACGAAACAAATCAGCGCTTTTGCTCAAAAATTCAGCGAATAACGAAACAAATCAGCGCTTTTTCCAAATAATCCAGCGCAATAGTAGATCCAGACCCACTAAATATTAAAAGAAAATAAAATTTCAACTCGGCTACCTAAATTATGTTAAAATGAGTGCAATAAACACAAAGCTAGGTGATACCTATTGCCACAACTCAGTATAGAACATGTTACAACTGTTTTAGATAATAAAGAGCTCATTAAAGATATTTCATTTTCAATTCAAAAAGGAGAAATTGTAGCGTTAGTTGGTCATAATGGTGCAGGAAAATCTACATTAATGAAAACAATTATGCGGATGCTCGAAAAGCGAACTGGCACAATTCAAATTATGCAAAAATTTGACCAGGATGAACAGTTTTTGCTCTTTAAAAAATATATATCATATTTACCGGAAGAGCCGATGTTATTAACGGAACTAACAGTCATGCAACATTTTCAATTATATGGGATGAGTTATGAAATAGCGGAAGAAACTTTCCAAAAGAGACTTGAACGTTTTATAAAAGGATTTGAGCTTACGACAAAGCTTCAGGCTTATCCAGAAGAATTATCAAAAGGGATGCGGCAAAAAGTGCAGACGATTTGCTCATTACTGCCTGATGTTCCGGTCCTTTTAATCGATGAGCCATTTATGGGATTGGATATTTATGCAGTAGAATATTTACTGGAAATTATTAAGGAAAAGGTAGTTGAAGGGACAAGTATTCTATTAACTACCCACCAACTCAATCAATTACAGACACTTGCTGATCGGTTTGTTTTACTTCAAGATGGAAAAGTAAAAGCGGAAGGACCAATTGGTGAGTTTGAAACAATAACAAGAGGATTTCATAATGATTAAACAAATACTTTTTATTAAAAGAAATCGAATTCGCAAAAAGTGGAAACTTAATAAACAAGTAATCCTGCTCTCTTTTGATTTAACATCTTTGTTTTATATGCTTATCGTTATTGGTTATTTCGCTTTTGCCATTATATCAGAAGGAAATTTAAAGATTTTGTTTACTGAAAAAATGATCCAATTAGAAGCATTTACAGTAGAACGGTTTTGGGTCATTTTAACTGCTATTCCGATCGTATACATAATCAGGTCATTTCAGCAGCCGGGAGTTCTGTTTTCCACTGCAGAATATATTCTAACCATTTTGCCTCATACAGTACAGGAAATTTGGCGTACGGTAGCTTTAGAGCGCTGGGCGAAAAGTCTTTTAACCTATGTGGTTGGTGGAGGAATTATATATGTATTATCTCCAACGAGTTTACCACTCATATTACTATATGTGTTCGTTCTACTAGGGTTAAATATTCTGATGACGACAGTTGAATGGAAACTTTTTCAACAGCATGTTATCATAAAAATATGTATTTTAATGGGATTTATATCGATCAATATCGTAAACATTTTACTTCGAACTGATTTAATCGCAATATTATTTATTATAACCTTACTAATTATTAATATTGTTCTTATACCTAAGTTGTTTCATAATATTGATTGGAAAAAGGTTACAGCCGCCAGTGATTTCAAAATTTGGAATATGATTATCATTTCCAAAGCAACCAAAATAAAATATAAAAAAGAACGCCAATACAGTATTTGGCAACGGATGTCATTTTGGAAGCGACCTTTTCTTTATAAGAAGTCGGCAGGATATCATCGTCTCTGGCATCTGTATTTGGAAAAAAATATTCGCATTTGGTTACAATTAATTGGTGCACTTGTCATGTTGATGCTCGTATTTCTTTTCGTAAAAGAAAATCTGTTTTTATTTGCGGTAGCTGTTACCATCCATAGTTTTACTAGTCTTGTGACAAGTATGTTTAATGATCGTTTGCAAACGGATATCGTACAAGTTTTACCTTGGGATTTGCCAATATTTAAAAAGACATTTATGAGGTGGGTACTAAGTATAAGTGTCATTTTACTTTTACCATTCATCGTATATTCGGTTAAAAACTATTCGCTGTGGATTTTCGTTCAGTTGTTTGTCATTATTTTTACATTCATTATTTTATTGCATACTAAAATAGAAAAGTCATACTCAAATTGGGATCATACATTACCCAAAGTAGGTTGGTTGGAAACTCTTTGTTATGTTTTATTATTGATTCTCATTTTTAGCGGAAGCTACCCATATTTACTAATTATTGCTTGTCTTATTATGGGAGTAATTCCGATTATTAAATTTAAAAAGAGTGCAAGCACATTTCCGTAATACACACCTTCCGGGACAAATGCATATATTAAATTACTAAATGATCTATTTGTGAGGTGTTTTCATGGTGAATGAAAATGAATATTACCGACCTGTGATGCCTAATTATCAATATTACCCTCAACCACCACATACACCAATTTATTATGATGCTATGTATGAAGAACAAAATCAGTATTACTATCCTTATATGTATGCAAATAATAATCAATATGGTTATGTAAACCAACTACCTTTTATATACGATAATCCAAATCAGCAGCCGATGTTTATGTACGGAAATATGAATCAACAACCTTATATGAACGGGATAAATAATGCACAACCTGGTTATGCGCCGAATCCAGCTCCAAATGAAGGAAGAGGAACGGTTACGCCGGGAGTAATGCAGCAATTTTTAGATGAAAATGGAAATGTTGATGTTCAAAAAATGCTTTCAACAGTTGGTCAATTAGCAGATACTGTTCAACAAGTTTCCCCTGTCATAAGGCAATTAAATGATCTAATCAGAAACTTCCGAGCCTAAGCTGATCACCGCCTAAATTGTTTTGTAATTGTTATAAAATATCGAAAAGAGGGTATAAGAATAGTATCGACTGAGAAATTTAACTTCTTTCCTTTCGTGAAATTTTCTTCGTTTTAGGAGAGTGAGGAACAGTGATTGGATGTCTGATCATACATGGATTTACAGGAGGACCACATGAAGTGGATCCATTACGGGAATATTTGTCAGAACGAACGGATTGGACAATTGAGGTGCCTGTTTTAAAAGGTCACGGAGAAGAGTTGAATTTAGAAAATGCTTCGCATGAAGAGTGGTTGAGGGAAGCGGATGAGGCTTTAAGAAAATTAAAGGAAAAATGTGAAACAGTTTATGTCATCGGTTTTTCAATGGGTGGAATGATTGCAGCTTATTTAGCGGCTGTGCATAAAATTGATAAATTAGTTTTATTGGCTACGGCGAGAAGATATTTGTCATTAAAATATTTAAGTTATCATATTGCCGAAATGATTGGTGACGGATTTAAAGGGAAAATAAACGATAACGAATTATTTACTCAATTTAAGAGTAAGTTTGGGGATGTTCCAATTAAAGCAAGTATTGAATTTATGAAGCTGGTGAACCATACAAAACAATATTTAAAAGATGTAAAAACTCCTGTTTTTATTGCACAAGGACAAAAAGACGAGATGGTACCTTTTAAAGCTGCTTATCATCTGGATGAAGAAATTGGTTCAGAACATAAAGAAGTTGTATTTTTTGAACAATCGGATCATCTTATTTGTTTGGGCGACGATAGTAATGTCTTAAATAAAATGATTTATGATTTCTTATTACAAAAAATAGAAGTGAATGCACCTGTTTAATTGCATGTTCAAAATGGAGGATAAAAAGGACCAAGTCGGCTAAAGTCGCCACGTCCTGTGGCAACGCCGACACTAGCACGTCCTGTGCGTCGAAAGTTCGAGGCGGCGTAGTTCCCGGCAGCGGAATGTATGCATTTAGATACATGAGCATATGTTCTTGCACGCAGAAAAAGTGCTTTCCTTTTTCAAGGAGTGGACTTTCACAGGATGTGATGACTTCCGTGTTGCCCACAGGACGTGGGCGGTTTTAACGGAAGATCCCCTGTTACCAACGAGCTTCCACAGGATGTGGTGACTTCGACGTTCGACACAGGACGTGTCGGTATTTAGTCGAAGTTCCCCTAATGCAGTGTCATTTTTACCGGACTTTTTGAACATCCTCTTTAAGATAAAGCTTGAAAAAAACGAATTAAATATATTAAACAACATAAAAAAATCCGCTCATTTCTGCGGATTTTTCCGTTATTTATCATTACCATTTGCCCGATGTGAGATCGTCACATGCGCTTTTCTAGTTGTACTCATGATGAATAAAAATAATCCGAATATGACGATAGAGCCTCCTAGCCATTGGGATGAGGTGACTGTTTCTCCTAAAATTAAATAAGCTAAAAAAGTGGCACCTATAGGTTCAAAAACAATTGCCATTGAAATGTTCGAGGTACTTACCCATTTTAACGCCCAATTAAAAAGCGTATGGCCTAAAAAGGTGGGAATTATCGCTAAAGCCAAGAATAAAAGCCAATGGTTTGCGGAATAATGAAATAGATTATTCCCGAGAATCAGATTGTATAGTAATAAAATAAGTGAACTTATCCCATAAACGATAAACGTATACGTCATCAGTGATAAGTTTCTTCTAAGTTGCTGGCCAAGCAGAAAATATCCTGTTACTGTCACGGCACCAAGTAGTGCGAGAATATCACCTAACAAAGCTAAGCCACTAATTTGCAGGTCACCCCATCCAATAATAAAGCTTCCAACTAGGGTTATTAACATGCTAATTATTGCAGCCACTGAAAAACGTTCACCAAAAAATAAATATGTCCCAATAAAGGCAAAAACAGGTTGTAACGTTACTAGAACAACTGAACTTGCAACAGACGTATAGTTTAGTGATTCAAACCAAAGAATAAAATGTAGTGCTAAAAATATTCCGGCCAAGCTTGCTAAAATCCAATCTTTTTTTTTAACGGATCGGAGTTCTTGTCTATATTTTAGTAAAATAATGGGGCTCATAATTAGCACTGCAAGAAACAGACGGTAAAATGCGATGATCCCTGCAGGTGCTCCTGAAGCCAATTTAACAAAAATTGCTGAGGTTGAAACTGCTACTACACCGATTACTACTGCAATATATGGATTAATTGGAGGAAAACGCAATGTATAATCTCCTTTGTCGTCTCGTCTAGATTGTAACAAAACTATTATATCTTATTATGTGATTTTTAGCATGGAAGTACATTGGGAAAGTTTTTAATTATTTGTGAAGTGGGTATACAATTCATGAGAATAACAAAAGTAAAAGTTGGTAAGGTCTACACATTATGCTATAATTAAAAGGCTGTGTATACATGAGAAATGGAGTAGGGCAACTATCCATTACGGAGGAAGCCTCCTAAGACTTTAAGGTTTATCTAAAATTAAATTAAAATGGATATAGAAGAAATAATAGATTGCGATTTGCATCTACTAAGTGTACGTTCAAAAATTCTGTTGGTATTGTTTAAATGTAAACAGTTGTTATGTAATTTTGAAGGAGTTTTTGAACGACCTCTTAAAGTAAGACAGAAGGTTTCCGCTTATGTAAACTATTTTACAAAGTTGGAAAGAGGAGAAGAATATATGACAACTTTTAACGAATTAAACATATCGGCACCAATTTTAAAGGCACTTGAGTCGATGGGATTTGAGGAAGCAACCCCGATCCAAGCAGAAACAATCCCTCATGCATTAGAAGGAAAAGATGTTATAGGGCAGGCACAAACGGGAACTGGTAAAACAGCTGCATTCGGAATCCCGATGATTGAGCAATTTGATTCAAAAACACGTGAAGTACAGGGACTAGTCGTTGCTCCGACAAGAGAACTTGCGATCCAAGTAGCAGCAGAAATTAACCGACTGGGAAAATTTAAAGGGATTCGCGCCCTTGCTGTTTACGGTGGTCAACATATGGACAGACAAATTCGTGCTTTAAAAGACCGACCGCAAATGGTTGTAGCAACACCGGGAAGGCTCTTGGACCATTTACGTCGTCGCACAATTCGATTGGGTCAAATTAAAGTAGCGGTTTTAGATGAAGCAGATGAAATGTTAAACATGGGATTCATTGATGATATTAAAGAAATTTTACGATCCATCCCTGAAGAGCGCCAAACGTTGTTATTCTCAGCAACGATGCCAAAAGAAATTCGTGAAATTGCTACAACTTTAATGAAGCAACCGGAAGAAATCAAAGTAAAAGCAAAAGAAATGACTGTAGAGAACATTGACCAATATTTTATGGAAGTTCCAGAACGGTTCAAATTCGATACATTAACGAATCATTTCGATATTCATTCCCCGACATTAGCAATAGTCTTTACTCGTACGAAAAAACGTGTGGATGAAATAACGGATGGATTGCAAGTACGAGGATTTCGTGCTGAAGGAATTCATGGAGATTTAACGCAAGGGAAACGAATGTCAGTGTTAAACAAATTTAAACATGGACGAATTGAAGTATTAGTAGCAACAGATGTTGCAGCACGTGGATTAGATATTTCAGGTGTAACACATGTGTATAATTTTGATATTCCGCAAGATCCAGAAAGCTATGTTCACCGAATTGGACGAACAGGGAGAGCTGGACGTACAGGAGAAGCAATCTCATTCGTTACACCAAGAGAAATACCACATTTACGATTAATTGAACAAGTTACAAAAAGTAAAATGAAACGTCTTGTTCCACCGACAAATCAAGAGGCAGCAAGAGGGAAGCAACAGGCAACTGCTGAAAGTATTATTAAGACAATTGAAACGGAAGATTTAAAAGCATTTAATCAAACAGCGACAGAATTATTAGAAGAACACGATTCAGTTTCGGTCGTTTCCGCAGCATTAAAATTGTTAACGAAAGAACGGAAAAATGTACCAGTTCGGATTTCGTCAGTTCAACCGATTAGTATTAAAAACGCTCCACGTGGAGGGGGTCGAGATTCGAAACGTCGCCATGGCGGTGGAAAAAGATTTTACGGAAAACGCCCACAAGGTGGTGCTGGACGCCGAAAAGGGAATTTCCAAAAACGTCGTGGTCGAAAATAAAATAGGTAAAACTCCTCATACGAGGAGTTTTTTATTGGAGGTTTATCCGTAAAATTTGGAATTTATCCGTAATGAATCGTGTTTTATCCGCAAAGAACAGTGTTTTATCCGTAAAATACGCGGTTATCCGTGAAGAACGGAACTTTATCCGTAAAGTTTTCGATTTATCCGTAAATCTAAAAAAAATATTAAATAAGTCTTTGCATGAAACAATCTGTGATAAACTGGGAATGAGAGAGAGGGAGTCAAGATGAGAGAGCAACCGAAAAATAATATAGCTTATGAAGCAATTAAAGCTTGGCGAATTACGGCATCTATTTATATGACAGGTTTATTTTTACTTATTTTGGCGGGAGCCGTTTTATCATACATCTTTGAAATTTCATATATATACGTAATTATCGCTGTTATTGTATTGGCGATATTAACGTTTGTATTTGTGTATCTTATCCCAAAACTACGATATCGCAGATGGCGTTATGAAATATTTGAGCAGGAAGTTTATATTCAACATGGAATCCTGATCGTTACTCGGACAATCATTCCGATGATTCGTGTGCAGCATGTTGATACAGAACAAGGCCCAATTTTAAAACGGTATAAATTGGCTACTGTATCTATTTCTACTGCTGCAACCACTCATGAGATTCCAGCTTTAGATGAGGAAGATGCATCAACAATACGAGATCGAATTTCTGTTTTAGCAAGGGTGGATGAAGACGATGTGTAGGACCGAAGAAACTTCTATATTAGAACAGTTTAAACAACCACAACGCCTTCACCCTGCAGCAATGTATTTTAATTTAGTCCGAGTAATAAAAGAAACTATTTTTGGACTTGGAATCGGACTTATTTTAACATTAAAGGAATCGTTATTTTATTTTTTAATTTTTGTTTCGATATTTCTAATTTTACTCATTGTTTCAAGTTTTTTGTCGTGGCTTAGGTTTACATATCGGATCGAAGACAACGAATTACGGATTGAACAAGGTATTTTTGTCCGAAAAAAAAGATATATATCACTTAATCGAATTCATAAAATTGACTTAACTGCCGATGTCGTACACCGAATTTTTAAATTAGTGAAAGTACAAATTGATACCGCTAGTAGCGGAGGTGGGGCGGAAGTATCCCTTAGTGCAATCACGGTAGAACAAGGTGAACGACTCCGAAGGGCTTTAAAAAAGCGAGAAAATGAATTTATGCTCGAAGGAAAAACTGAAAAAATATTTCCAACCGAAAAAATATCTTGGAAAAGACTGTTTATTGCTGGGACAACTTCAGGAAGTGCAGGGATTATTCTTGTTGCATTACTTGCGGGTTTTACCCAAATCGAAGAATTAATTCCGAAAAGAATATATAACTCGGCGT